>JBBQFA010000103.1:0-8269 GCA_038321515.1 Thermoleophilia bacterium
AGCTCGGCGGCGAGCCCATCCCACTCGTGCTCCAGGCCACGGTAGTGGTCGATCGCCGCGGCCGAGGTGATGGCCTCGAGCCGCCGCGTGTTGGCGCCCACCGACTGGCTCGACGTGATCTTGAAGAGACCGATCTGCGACGTGGACGAGACGTGCGTGCCGCCGCACAGCTCTCTGCTGAAGTCGTCGATCTCGAGCACGCGCACGAACTCGCCGTACTTCTCTTCGAACGGGCCGATCGCACCGATCTCGGTCGCGTAGTCCCTGGTGGTCACGAACGCGTGCACCGCGTGATTCTCGACGATGCGCCGATTGACCAGATCCTCCACCTGGCGCAGCTCGGCAGCAGTGGGCGCGCGGCGCGCGCTGAAGTCGAAGCGCAGACGCTCGGGCCGCACCATCGATCCCGCCTGGCGCACGTTCTCGCCGAGGACGATGCGCAGGGCGTTGTGCAGCAGGTGCGTGGCCGTATGGTTGCAGGCCGTCTGATGCCGCCGCACGGCGTTGACCATCGCCTTGGCGCGCTCGCCGGCGACGACCGCGCCCTCCACCAAACGCGCGACGACCACCTGGTCGTTCTCGAAGTGCACGACGCTCTCGACCTCGAGCTTGCCCGAGTCGGTATGGATCCAGCCGCCGTCGGCGACCTGCCCGCCACCCTCGGCGTAGAACGGCGACTCGGCGAGCTTGACCGCGAGGCTGCCGTCACTCAGCTCCTCGCAGGCGCGGATGACGGTGAAGACCTCGAGGCGCTCGTAGCCGACGAAGTCGACGACGACGCCGGTGTGGCGGCGCTGAAAGCCCTCGACCTCGCCGGGACCCGAGGCGAACCCGCCCTCCTTTTGCGCAGCGCGAGCACGCCGGCGCTGCTCCTCCATGAGGTGTTCGAAGCTCTCCTCGTCGACGGTCATGTCCTGCTCGGCGGCGATCTCGCGCGTGAGGTCGAACGGGAAGCCGTAGGTGTCGTGGAGCTCGAACGCGACCTTGGCGGGCAGCTCGGTACCGGCGTCGCGGGCGCGCCGCAGTGCCTCCTCGAGGATGCCCATGCCCTGGTCCAGCGTGCGCCGAAAGCGCAGCTCCTCGTCGCGCACGACGCGCTCGATCTCGGGGCGCGCCGCCACCAGCCGCGGGTAAGCGCCGCCCATGATCGCGACTACCTCGCCGGCGAGCGTAGCCAGAAACGGTCGCTCGATGCCGATGGAGACGCCCTGTTGCACGGCGCGGCGGATGATGCGGCGCAGCACGTAGTCGCGGCCGTCGTTGCCGGGCAGCACACCGTCCATGATGAGAAACGCGGCGCCACGGGCGTGCTCCGCCATGGTGCGCAGGGCGCGGGTGACGGCCGGCGAAGCCGCAGGCTCGACGCCGGCCAGCTCCGCGCCCTTCTCGATCAGGGGCACGAAAAGGTCGGTCTCGAAGATGTTGGTCACGCCCTGGGTGATGGCGGCGATGCGCTCGAGCCCCATGCCGGTGTCGATGCTCCCCTTGGGCAGCGGCGTGAGGCCGCCATTCTCGTCCATCGCGTACTGCACGAAGACCAGGTTCCAGTACTCGAGAAACCGGTCGCAGTCGCAGCCGGGAGCGCAGCCGGGATCGTCGCAGCCGAACTCGCGGCCCAGGTCGAGGTACAGCTCCGAACAGGGCCCGCACGGCCCGCTGGGCCCGGCGGGTCCCCAGAAGTTGTCGCCGCGTCCGAGCCGGACGATGCGCTCGTCGGTGAACCCGTGCGCCTGCCACAGTGCGACCGCCTCGTCGTCGACCGGCACCTGGTCGTCGCCGCCGAAGACACTGACCCACACACGGCTGCGGTCGATGCCCAGCTCGTCTGAGAACTCGAGCGCCCACGCGATGGCCTCGGTCTTGAAGTAGTCGCCGAACGAGAAGTTGCCGAGCATCTCGAAGAAGGTGAGGTGGCGCGCCGTCTTGCCGACGTTCTCGATGTCAGAGGTCCGAAACGAGCGTTGGCAGGTGGTGATCCGCGGCGCCGGTGGCGTCTCGGTGCCGAGAAAGTACGGCTTGTACTGTTGCATGCCGGCGGTCGTGAAGAGCACGCTCGTATCCCCAGCCGGCACGAGACCCGCGGCCTCACCGGCGAGGTGGCCGCGGTCGACGAAGAATCGGCGGAACAGGTCGCGGATGTCGGCAGCGTTCACGGGGGTCCTCCGCGCGTGGGAATGGTCTAGCGGTCGTCCGCGTCGGAGACGCGGCCGAGCGGTGGGCTGTCGAGGTCACCGATCTCCTCGCGCAGCTTCTCGAGCGAGCGCCGGATGAGGCGCGAGACGTGCATCTGCGAGATGCCCACGCGCTCGGCGATCTGACTCTGCGTCTGACCCTCGAAGAAGCGCAGGTGCAAGATGTAGCGCTCGCGCTTGTCGAGCTTCGCGAAGCCGGGCGCGAGCGTCGTGCGGTCTTCCATCGTGTCGTAGGCCTCTTCTTCGCCGCCCAGATAGTCGATGAGGCCCGCGTCCTCCTCGCCCGACTCGCCGTTGGGAGAGGCCTGCAGCGAGACCGAGTTGTACGCCTGGCTGGTCTCGAGCGCCTCGAGCACCTGCTCCGGCGTCGCGTTTGCTGCCTCGGCGAGTTCTTTGATGGTCGGCGAGCGCTGCAGCTTCGGGACCAGCTCGTCGATCACCTTGTTCAAGCGGATGTTGAGCTCCTGGAGGCCGCGCGGCACGCGCACCGACCAGCCCTTGTCGCGAAAGTACCGCTTGATCTCTCCGACGATGTTCGGCGTCGCGTACGTGGTCAACTCGACGCCGCGGCTGAGGTCGAAACGGTCGATGGCCTTGATGAGGCCGATGGCGCCGACCTGGACGAGGTCGTCGAACTGCTCGCCGCGCGAGGCGTAGCGCCGCGCCAGCGAGCGCACCAGGGGCAGATACATCGTGATCAGCTGCTCCCGCGCCCTGCGGTCGCCGTGCAGGTGGTACCGGCGCAGCAGATACTGGTCGAGCTTCTCCGAGTCGTCACGGCCGCGGCCCTCGGGGTCGGCGGACGGCCCCGGGTGGGCAGCCGCCTGAGCGTCGTCGTCCTCGCCTGAGCTGGCGCGCGCCTGACCGGGCGGCGCCTCCAGATCCAACGGGTCCTTGACTCCCTTGTCATCGCGACCGCTCATCCACCGCTCCCCACACCGCGCTTGACCATGAGCACGCTGAACGAACCGCCGTCTTCTTCAACGGCGACCTCGTCCAGAAGCCGATGGAGCAACGTACAGAGGTCGATGCACCCGCCGGGGGTGACGGCCACCTGCGAGCGCAGTTCCTGGGAGCGGAAGGCGCCGGCGGCGATGTGCAGGGCGCCGTCGCCGACGTCGATCGTCACCGTCAGCCGCTCGAGCTGCTCGACCTCGAGCGCCGCCTGCAGCAAGCGATCGGTCGCCAGGTACAGGTCGTCGAGCTCATCGAGGGAGAAGTCGAGGCGTGCGCCGAGCCCGCCGAGGACCATGCGTACGATAGACAGGGCGCTCAGCGTAGCGGGCACCTCGAGGGCGATCTTCTCGGCCATCGCCTGCCTCAGGACCTAGGTGGCGCCCCGGCGGCCCGCAGCTGCCGGGTGAACTCGGAATCGCGTTCGCGAGCCGCGGTCTTGCCCTCCGCGAGGGCACGCGTGGCCCGCGTTCTGGTGTCGCCGGCCCAGCGCACGGCGTCGCCGGGAAGCCCGCGGATGATGGCCAGGTAGGTCTCCCCCGTGCGGACGCGGCGACCGCGCACGTAGTAGGTGAGCGCCGCTCCCGCGACGGCGCCGCCGACGATGAGCCTGGTGGAGAACGCCAAGGGTCAGTCTCCTGGCTTAGCGGCGTCTGGCACGGCGTCGCTCGCCGCCTCGGCGGCGGATCCAGAGGTGGCGGCGCCCGCCTCGGCCGCGCCCGCGGCGTACGCCCAGCGACTCTCCGCGCCTGGGCCACCAGGCCGTTCGCCGGGCTCCGTAGCCGCCCCACTCTTGTCGCGCCGCATGAAGTTGGAGACGGCTCCCTGGACACCCGCGCTGAAGGCCGCAGCCTTGCGCGCCGGGGTCGTGACCGCACCCTCCACAGCATTGGCCATGGCGTCGATCTTGTCGGTGATGTCGGCGACGTCCTTGGTGATCTGGTCGACGTTGCCGAGGTTGGCGTTCACGCCGTCCAGTGTGGTGCCGGCCTTCTGCATGAGAGGCATGGCCTCCTGGTCGACGTCGGCGAGCACCTTGTCGACCCGCTCGAGCGCCTTGCCCGCCTTGACGAGCGCGTAGGCGCACGCCACGGCAACGACGACAAAGAAGAACGCCGCCGCGTAGCTCAGGACTATCGATGGAGTGCTCATCGCGAGCGTCGCGAACGAGGAGTCCATGCACCTCTCCTTCCGTACATCACGTGCTGCATCAGTGTAGACAAAGCGTATCATACCGCGTGCGTCGAGCAGCCCGGCGGAGGGCGAGCTACGCGCCGCCGGTCTGGGCTCGCGCGACGATCCCGCCGCCGACGACGACATCATCGCGATAGAACACGGCGGCCTGCCCCGGAGCGAGCCCAGAGAAGGGCTCGGCGAGGCGGACGACGAGCCCGCCGCCGGCGACGCGCTCCAGCGCGGCGACCGCGACCGCGGCGGAGCGATAGCGCAACTGCACCTGGAGCCCGCTACCGTCGTCCAGGCCGCGATCGACGACGTGCCGCAGCGTCACCTCCCGGACCTCGAGGCCGCTCCGGCCGCCGACGACGACTTCGTTTGCGGCGGCCCGGCGCTCGAGCACGTAGAGCGGCTCCGCGGAGCTCACGCCGAGCCCGCGGCGCTGGCCGATGGTGTAGCGCCAGTGGCCGCGATGGCGCCCGAGCACGGCGCCGCCGGCGTCCACGATGTCGCCGTCCCTCGGCGCGACTCCTCGAGCGTCCAGAAACCGCTGATAGCCGTCGACGGCAAAACACACCTCCTGGCTCTCGGGCTCGTCGGCCACGTCGAGCCCGGCTTCGGCGGCAGCCGCCCGCACCTCGGGCTTGGTCAGCTCGCCGAGTGGGAACTCGAGGCGCACCAGCACCTCCGGCGCGACCGCCCACAGCATGTACGACTGGTCCTTATCGCGATCGGCGGCGCGGGCCACGTAGGGCTCCCCGCCGCGCCAGACGAGGCGTGCGTAGTGGCCGGTGGCGAGCCGCGCCAGGCCCAGCTCGTCGGCCACGCCGACGAGCGCCGCCAGGCGCATCGGGTTGCAGTCGACGCAGGGATTCGGCGTCTCCCCACCGAGGTAGCCGCTCGCGAACGGCTCGACGACCGTCGTTTCGAAGTCGGCCTCGAGGTCGATGATGCGATGAGGGAGGCCGAGAAACGCGGCCGTGCGCGCGGCTCGCTGCAGCGCGCCGGGTGAGCAGCAGCTGCGCCGGTCGGATCCGGGCCAAAGACGCGCCGTCGCCGTCTCGACGATGCTGCCCCGGCGGACAAGGGTCAGCGCCGCGACGGCGCTGTCGACCCCGCCGCTCAATGCGACGAGGGCGCGTGCACTTTTGGGAGGGCCGTCAGGATCTGCTCGACCTCGGCCTCGCGGCCGCTCTTCACCAGATAGTCCTGGATGGCCAGGTGCAGCGCATCGGCGGCCAGGTTGGAGCAGTGCATCTTGTTCGGCGGCAGGCCGCCGAGCGCCTCGGCCACGGCCTTGTTCGAGATCTCGGCCGCCTCCGTAAGGCTCTTGCCCATCACCATCTCGGTGACCATGCTCGACGTCGCCACGGCGGCCCCGCAGCCGAACGTCTTGAACTTGACGTCGGCGATGCGGTCCTCGTCGTCGACGGCGATGCTGATGCGCATGACGTCCCCGCACACAGGATTGCCGATCTGACCCACGCCGTCGGCGCCCTCTATCTCGCCCACGTTGCGCGGATTGCTGAAGTGGTCCATGACCAGGTCAGTGTACATCGTCTACCCTTTCACGTAGAGCGGGCTCATCTGCCGCAACTTCTCGACGATCGGCGGAAAGACGTCGAGGAACGACTCGGCCTCCTCCGCGGTATTCTCACGACCGAGACTGATCCTCATGCTGCCGTGCGCTTCTTCGGCGCCGAGGCCCAGGGCCAGGACCACGTGCGATGGCTCGAGAGAGCCGGACGCGCACGCCGACCCGCTCGACACCATGAACCCGTGGGTGTCGAGCTGCAGCAACATGGATTCGCCCTCGACGTAGCGCACCGTGAACGACACGTTGCCCGGGAGGCGCTGGGTGGGATGCCCGAGATACCTGGTTTCGGGGATGCGCTCGAGCACGCCTCGAGCAAGGCGGTCGCGCAGAGCTTCAAGCCGCGGACGGACCTCCGCGATCGCGGCCGTCGCCAGGCCGATCGCCACTCCCAGACCGACGATGCCCGGGACGTTCTCGGTGCCGGAGCGAAGCCGACGCTCGTGGCCTCCGCCGTGGATCATGGGGGTGAGGCGCGTGCCACGCTTCACGTAGAGCGCGCCGACGCCCTTGGGTCCGTAGATCTTGTGCCCGGAGAGGCTGAGCATGTCGACGCCGAGCTCCGTGACGTCGACCGGCACCGACCCCACCGCCTGCACGGCGTCGGTGTGAAATGCGGCGCCCTTGTCGTGAGCGATGCGCGCCAGCTCGGCGATGGGCTGGATCGTGCCGACGACGTTGTTCGCGAACATGACCGAGGCGAGCCGCGTGTCGCCGCGAAAGGCCTGCTCGTAGGCGTCCCGATCGACGACGCCCTGGGCGTCGACGGGGATGAAGTCCACGGCCCATCCGGCGCGGTTGAGCGCACGGGCGGCCTCCATGACCGCCGGGTGCTCCGTGGCGCTGACGATGAGGTGGCCGGGCGCGAACCGCTGCAGATAGCCGAAGAGCGCAAGGTTGTCGGACTCGGTGCCGCCGCCGGTGAAGACGATCTCCTTCTCGCCGGCGCCGAGCGCCGCGGCCACCTCGGCGCGCGCCTGCTCGACAGCCACGCGCGCCTCGCGACCCAGCCGGTGGATCTCAGACGGGTTGCCGTAGCGCTCGCTGAAGTACGGCAGCATCGCCGCGAGGACCCGCGCGTCGACCGGGGTGGTCGCCGCATGGTCGAAGTACACGCTCTTCATGTCGAGACCGCCTCCCTCGTGAGGTCCTCCAGGGTGATTCCGTTCAGAGCGCCGCTGATGGCGCTGTCGAGCTTGCGCCACACGACGCGCGAAGCGCACGACTCGGCGCGGTCGCAGGCGCCGTCGTCGGGAACGCAGCCGACCAGCGAGAGCGGACCTTCGAGCGCCGTGACGACGTCGCCCACGGCGATGTCCGCGGGTTGCCGTGCCAGCTGATAGCCACCCGCCACGCCACGTGTGGCCTTGACGAGCCCGCTCTCTCGCAGCTTGGCAAGGATGCGCTCGAGAAACGGGGCCGGGATACCCTCCGCCGCCGCGATCTCAGGCAATGGCACGGGGCGGCCGGCATCGTGGGCGGCCAGATGGACCATGGCCCGAAGACCGTATTCGCAACGCGAGGAGATGCGCATGAAGCTCCCGTCGCATACTAGGCGTAATCCCAACCAGAAAGGTAGGCATTATGGTACCACACGACGATGCCTCGTCAAACGAGAACGGCGCCCCGGGGGGCGCCGCCGAGATCTTCCCTGGTCGTCCGCGCCCTAGAGCCCGCGAACGGCGTCGGCGACCTCCTGCTCCATCACCTTGAAGCCGATCCAGCCGGTGTAGAGCTGCGCCACCTGCCCGTCGCCGCGGATGACGGCAAGGATGGGAGGGTCACTGATGCGGAGCTGCATGAGCGTGTCGCCGAGCTGCTTGGACTCACGCGCCTCGAAGGAGAAGAACGAGCTGTCGGCGCCATAGTTCGCCTTGATCTTGTTGAAGTACGACAGCATCTCCATGTCGTCCGTCGCCCCGGCACAGTACACGAGGAGGACGATACCGCGCCCCTCGTCGAGACGCTCGGTGATGAAGCTCGGGGTCTCGGCGGTCGGCACGATGGTCAGAGGCGCGTACCCCGTCATACCGTAGCTGCTCACGCTGTTGTACGACGTCGGCGCCACCACGGGCGTCGCAGCGGGCGCCGTGGTCGCATAGACACGCACGGCGACAACGCCTCCGAAGAGGGCTGCCCCGACCACCAGGATCAGGGCTGCCGTGAGCAGGAACGTCCTGTTGCGCTTGAGGATCCCCATACCGGCCTCCAAAAGTGAAGGGCTCCACCTTGCCGTGCTCGTCTTATTCTCGAACCTGCTATGCAGGTGGGTGCTCTCCCGGGTCATCCACGGATGATCCGAAGTACGAGCTCCCGAGGTGTTCGTGTTGGCTCGAGAATGTGACGGGGTCAC
>JBBQFA010000104.1:0-8208 GCA_038321515.1 Thermoleophilia bacterium
CATCCCCGAGTCGGCCATCCCCGATCTCGTGAAGGGCGCCCTCACGCAGGCCCGCCTGTGGAACAACAACCCGCGCAAGTTCACCGCCGAGGACATGGAACAGGTCTACCGCAACATGGCCGTCAAGCCCGGCACCGAGCCTGTCAAAGAGAAGAAAGCGCCGGCCAAGAAGGCCGCCGCGAAGAAGTAGGAGCTGCCACGAAGGGCGGGCGGTTGACCACTCCGGTAACCCGCCCGCCCTTCGCACGTACGGCGCCGGTCTCAGGCGGCGCCGGCGGTCACGCGACTGCCGTGCGGCACGACGAGACACGCTGCCCCGGGGCCGGCGCGGTCCAGTGCCGCCCGGACCGCAGCGTCAAGGTTCGAGAACGGCGTCATGCACATGCTGCGCACCACGTCGTCGGGGAACTCGGAGACGAGGTAGACCTCGGCCCGCATCAGCAGTCCGGCGATCGCCGCCGCCTTGTGACCGCCGAGCACGAACTCACGCTGGATGCGCTCGACGAGCACCTGCGGCGACCCCATCCCCCGCATCCAGTCCTCGAAGACCTGCTGCCCGAAGCCCTCACGGCAGCGGGCAGCCAAGACCACCACGCCACCGTCGCGCACCGCCCCGGCGACGTTGTCGAGCGTCTTCTGCGCCTGGTAGAGGTTGATGTCCTTGGGCATGCCGCCCGGGGAGGCGACGACCACGTCGGCGGCGCGCGCGACCCTGAGGTCATTGCTCGCGTGATAGGCGGCGACGCCGGCGCGGTGCGCGTCGAGGTAGTGCCCGGCCACCGCGCGCACGATGCGTTTCTGCTCGTCGAGCACGACATTGAAGATGAAGTCGATACCGATCAGCCCCCCGGCCTCGTCGATGTCCTCGCGCACCGGGTTGCCCTCGAGGATACCGGCACGGGCCGCGGGCGCCAGCATCATGCGGTGATTGTCGCGAATGGCGGCATACGAGCAGAGGCCGGGGACGACCGCTTTCGCGCCGCCGCTGAACCCGGCGAAGTAGTGGTACTCGATGTTGCCGGTGCAGAGGCGCAGGTCGGCCTCGAGGTAGGGATTGAAGACCTCGAGCCGGGTGCCACGCGATGTAGTGCCTACCGGCACGCAGTCGGCGGCGTCGAGGTCGAGCAGGCGGACGCCGCTCGCCATGGCCTCCGGGCCGACCAACTGCGCCTGCTCCTCAAGCGTGTGTCCGCGGTGGCCGCCCAGCGCGAAGAGGAGGGTGACGCGCTCGAGCGGCAACGAGGCGAGCTCGTCGAGGAGCGCCGGGAGGAACTTGTAAGAGGGGCAGGGCCGCGTGACGTCGCTGACGACGATGACCGCCGAGTCGGCGTTCGCAGCGAGCTCGCGCAGCGGAGGCGCGCCGATGGGCTCCGCCAGGGCGCGCCGGATCTCCGCCTGTTCGTCGGCCGCGGACGGCGTGACCGGCGGCGCCACCTCCTCGCCCAAGCCGCAGCCCGGGCTGATGACGTCGACGCTAAGGTCGTCCGGCAGCTCGGCGTCGAGGGCGCCGTCGCCATAAGGGATGGAGACTCGCACGCGCCGTCCGGGCCGTCAGCCGAAGCGGACGGCCGACTCCTTGAGCGCCTCGACGACCGGCATCGGCTTGCCGCTGAGGAACTGGACCATGGCGCCGCCGGCCGTGCACACGTAGTCGAAGCGGTCGCCGAGGCCGAACTGGTTCATGGCGGTGACGCTGTCGCCGCCGCCGAGCGCGCTGAAGCCGGCAGTCTCGGCCATCGCCTCCCAGAGCGCCCGGGTGCCGTACTCGGTCTCCGGCTCCTCGAAGACGCCGGCCGGCCCGTTGACGAACACGGTGCCGGCGCCGGCGATGTGGCGCCGGTACTCGCCCACGGCCGCGTGGCCGATGTCGACCAACTGCTCGTCCACGGGCAGGTCGGAGGCGGCGACCTCGACCCGCCCGCCGTCCCTGACGAAGGCGAGGTCGGCGGGCAGGACGATCTTGTCGCCGTGCTCGGCGAGGATCGCCTTCGACTCCTCGACGTACTTCTCCAGCTGGCTCGCCCGGATGAACGCCAGCGACGGCTCGCCGATGTCCACGCCGCTCGCGGCCAGCATGACGTTGGCGACCATGCCGGAGGTGAGGACGGTGTCGACCACGCCGCCTGAGAGCGCCGCGGCCATCATCGGGAACGCCTCCTGGATCTTGGTTCCGCCGAGCAGGAACACGCACGGCCGGGCGGGCTCCTCGCGGAGGCGCGCCAGGTTGGCGTACTCGCGCTCGAACAGGCGTCCCATGGCGGACGGCAGCAACTGCTCGAAGCCGACCAGCGTGGGCTGCGAGCGGTGCGCGGCGGCGAACGCGTCGCAGACGTAGAGGTCGGCCAGAGGCGCGAGCTTGCGCACCACGAGCGTCTTCGCCTGGTCCTCGGGCGAGAGCTCGAGCTTGCGCTCGAACAGCGTGAGCTCCTCGGCGCAGAAGCGCACGTTGTCGAGCAGTAGCACGTCGCCGCCGGTGAGCCGGCCGACCGCCTCGCGCGCGGCCGGCCCGCAGACGTCGTCGACGAAGCCGATGTCACGGCCGGTGAGCTCGCTCATCACCGCCGCGTGCGGCTCGGTCGACGCGTAGTTGTGGTACTCGAGGTCGCCTCCCTGATGGGCGAGCAGGACGACCCGTGCGCCGGCCTCCGCGAGCTCGCGGACGGTGGGCGCACACCCCTTGAGCCGGGTGATGTCGCGCAGCCCGCCGGTCTCGGGGTCGAGCGGCGCGTTGATGTCCACGCGGCACAGGACGACCTTGCCGCCCCACGCGAAGTCGTCCAGCGTGTGGATGCCGTACTTCATCGGCGCCGCCCCTCCCCGTCCGTCAGGCGAGCCCGAGGTACTTGTTCGTCAGTCCGACGGCCTCGAGGCGGTCGGTCTGCAGGCTGAGTGCTGCGCGGATGCCGTCCACGGTCTCGGGGATCACGACCGACTCCTGGGGGATGTTGATGGCGAACATGAACTCGCGGCCGCTCTTGGCGATGGTCTCGTCGAAGACGGCGATGTCGTACATATCGGCGCGCTTGTTGCCGAGGTCGCGAGCGTAGCGGAAGAGCGCCGAGTTGCTGTTGAAGCCGTCGGCGATCTTGACGGGCCGGATGCGCGGGTGCGCCTCGAAGAGCTCGAGCGCCCGCTCCTTGCTGATGTCCTCTTTGGTCGTGGCGATCACGTTGATGATGTGGCCGTGCGTGGTCGGCACGTGGACGAGCAGGCCCGTCGCCTCGATGTGCGGCATGATCGTCATCAGGTCGAGCGCCTGGTGGTTCGGCACCGGCTCGACCTGGGCGACGTCGACGAGACCGCGGTGCGTGTCGCCGGGGTCGGCGACGCGGCGCACGATGGTGACGATGACGCGCTCCACGCCGACCTCGCGGTCGAGGCAGTCGACGGCGCGGATGAGGCCGGTGGTGTTGCAGCTCGTCAGCTTGAGATAGTCCTTGCCGACGCCCTTCTCGTAGTTGGCGTAGCCGTGAAAGAAGACGTCGACGATGTCGTTCTTCTCGCCGCCCTGGAAGATCGCCTTGACGCCCTTGGCCTGGTAGAGCTCCTTGTTCTTGCGGCCGACGCCGCCGGGCGAGGAGTCGAGCACGATGTCGACCTTGTCGAGCAGCTCGTCCATGGTGCCGGTCACGGGGATGCCGATCGCGTCGAAGGCGGCCTTCTGGCCGGACTCCACGACGTAGAGGTCGTAGGGCATACCCGACTCGCAGAGCGCGCGCGTCGAGAGCGTCGGGGCGACGTCGACGACGCCGACGAGCTCCATGTCCTCCTGCAGCGCGACACCATCCGCCAGACGCTGACCGATGACGCCGTAGCCGACCACACCTACCTTGGGCTTAGCCATGTTCCCCGCTCCTTGAAGTCCGCTCAGTAATCGAACTGCTTCTCGACGACACCGATGGACTCGTCGAGCACGCTGATGACGGTGTCGATCTGGTCCTTGCTGATGATGAACGGCGGCGCGATGGCAAGCACGTGACCGCCGCCGAGCAGGCGCACGAAGACGCCGCGCTTGAAGGCTTCGTCGCGGATCTTGGCGGCGAAACCCTGGGCGGGGGCGAACCACTCGCGCGTCTCCTTGTCCTGCACGTACTCGATGCCCGCCACGAGTCCGACGCCGCGGACGTCGCCGACGGTGGGATGCTCGCGCAGCGTGGCGAGGCCGTCCTGCAGGTACGGGCCGAGCTCGGCGCAGCGCTCCACGAGCTTCTCGCGCTCGACGATCTCGAGGTTGGCGATGCCGGCGGCGCAACAGAGCGGATGGCCCATGTAGGTGGCGCCGCTCATGAACGCCTCGCCGGGACCGCCGAGGAAGGCGTCGAAGACGTGGTCCTTGGCGCCCACGGCGCCGAGCGGCAGGTAGCCGGACGACATCCCTTTAGCCAGGGTGATCAGATCGGGATCGGACCCGAACTGCTCGAAGCCGAACCAGGTGCCGCTGCGGCCGAAGCCGGTGATGACCTCGTCGTTGATCACGAGCACGTCGTTGGCCTTGCAGATCTCGCCCACCATCGGCCAGTACTCGGGCGGCGGCGGGATCACGCCGCCGGTGCCGATCATCGTCTCGCCGAGCATCGTGCCGACGTTCTCGGGGCCGTAGAAGGCGATCTCCCTGGCGACCTGCGTCGCGCACTCCATCTTGCAGTCGTCGCCGTACGTCTTGTTCCACTCGCAGCGGTAGCAGTACGGCGCACCGAGCTTGATGAAGCCCGGGAGCAGCGGCTCGAACTTGGCGCGGTTCACGGTGAGGCCCTGGGCGCTGACGCTGGTCATCGTGGTGCCGTGGTACGAGCGGTCGCGGAACATGACCATGTACTTGGTGCCCTTGCCCTTGTTGCGCCAGTACTGGCGCGCCATCTTGACGGCGGTCTCCACCGACTCCCCGCCGCCCAGCGTGAGGAACACGTGGTTGAGGTCGCCGGGCATGTGCTCCGCCACCTTGGCGGCGAGCTTGATGGCCGGCTCGTTGCCGATCTGGAAGATGTGGTAGATCGCCATCTTCTGCATCTGCGCGTTGATGGCGTCGAAGATCTCCTGGCGCCCGTGCCCGACGTTGACCGTCCAGAGGCTGGCGAAGGCGTCGATGTACTCGTTGCCCTCCGCGTCGTAGACGAGCGCGCCTTCGGCGTGGTCCATGATGACGGGCTTGAGGCCCTGCATCTGCGTGAAGGGCGGCCAGAGGTGGCTCGCCATCTCGGCGTCCAGCGCCCCCTGATCAGCTGTGTGCGGCACGTCTCCCATTGAGCCTCCCTTGCGACCGCCGACGGCGATCGCATAGATCCGGCCGGCCCGGCTCTCGCCTGCGCCGACGCTCCTCCACAGGTCCACCTGCGAGCATAGCTCGCGGACTTACGCCTCGTTCACCCGACGAGTCTTCACAGTATATCCACCCGGGTGGGTGAAGACCAGTGTGACGTGCTCTCCTGCCGGCCTGCCACCACCATCGACGCAGCGTGCAGCCTGGGCGAACCCGACCGTTGGTCAGGCGGCGCCGACACCGCACAGCTCGGCGAGCTGGCGCAGCTGCTCGTCGTCGAGCGCCGGCCGCCAGTCCTTGCGCGCCGCAAGCATCGCGGCCGTCCGCTCACGGGCCAGCGCGAGCTCGTCACGACCGTCCGCGCTCCAGGCGTCGTACGAGAGGCGGTTCGACACGACGGACCTGAACTGCTCGCCGGCACGGATCCGCCGCGTGGTCTCCTTCTCGCCCAGGAAGTGCCCCCCGGGGCCGACCCTCCCGATCATCTCCCCCATGATCTCCTCGCGCGAGATGGTCACGTCGCCAAGCAGGCGACGGATCATGCCGGCGATCTCGCAGTCGATGACGATCTCCGGCAGGAACAGCAGGTCGACCGAGTCGAGCATGCCCACGCCGCCGCTGAGGATGTCGGCACCTGCGAGGCATGTCACGAGGCCCTTGAGCGCCTTCTCGTAGCCCGCCTGGATGCCGGCGTACTTGGCCTCCGTACCCAAGCCGGGCACCGTCACCGGCACGCCCAGCCGGTGGCCCACCTCGATGCAGGCGGCAGCCATCAGGTGCGACTCGGGCGAGCCGTACGAGATGTGGGCGGTACGCATGTCCATGATGTTGGCGGAGGCGCCGAACAGCAGCCGGGCGCCGGGCGCCAACGACTGCATCGCGGCGGCCACGCCGAGAAACTCCGCCACCGCCAGCGTGATGCCGGCGGCCATGGTGACCGGCGCCGTGGCCCCGGACATCGGGATGGTGTAGACCTCCACCGGCGCGCCGTGGGCGGCGATGGACGCGTGGAAGTCGAGAGCGCCGCCGTCCACCTGCAGCGGGGAGGCCGCGGTGAGCAGCGTGCTGAATCGCGGCCGCTCGCGGAACGCGTCCGCGCCGCCGGTGACGATGTCCCTGATGCGCAGGAGGGACTCGAGCTGGGACGGGCAGTCGACGAACGTGACGTGCTTGTCCGACTGGGTGAGCATGGTGTGGTAGCCGATGAGCTCGCGCACGTCGAGGGGCACGTCGTTGGCGGTCACCGTGGTCCAGATGAGGTCGACCTCCGGTGAAGCGTCGAGCAGCGCCGTGGCCTTCTGCAGATCGTCCAGTGTCGAGAGCCGGCGCTCGCCAGTCTCGTGATCGAGCACGAAGGCGCCACAGCCTGACGAGCAGAAGTGTGGCGGCTCGCCGTCGGCCAGCAGGACGTCCTGCGCCGGCGTCGCCCCCGCCATGACGATCTCGCGCGGGCAATGCGCGATCGCCTCGCGCACCAGCGTGGGCGGAAGGCGCACGATGCCAGTCGCCGGATCGACCGCCGCACCAGCCGCGGCAAGCGTCTCCAGCGCCCGCGAGCCGCTCATGCGCATGCCCACGCGCTCGAGCAGCGCCAGCGCCTCGTCGATGATCACGTCCTTCTCGGCCTCACTCAGCCAGGTCGTGTGTGCGCGCATCGGCGTCCTCCAGTCCTCCTGGTCATCCGCTGGTCTCCGGGCGCCTCAGACACGCGGGGAACTCGGCGCGCGAGAGTCGCCGCCCATTGCTCGCAGCGCCGCACGGCTCCGTGAGAAGGCCGTGCGGCGAACATGTCCGGGGCGCGGACGCGACGTGCAGGCGTGAAGCCGACCCACTCAGACCGTCGGCGTGTCCGACAGCAGCTTCTTCGTGTAATCAGCCTGCGGGTCATCCAGCACCGCATCGACGTGCCCGTACTCCACGATGCGGCCGTCGTTCATCACCGCGACCTCCTGGGAGATGCTGCGCACCAGAGCCAGGTTGTGGGTGACGAACAGCATCGAGAGACCCATGTCGCGCTGCAGGTTGGCCAGGAGTTCGATGATGGCCGCCTGTACGGAGACGTCCAGCCATGAGGTCACCTCGTCGCAGATCAGGACCGTCGGCTCGGCCGCCAGACTGCGCGCGATGGCCACCCGCTGGCGCTCACCACCGGAGAGCTGGTCCGGATAGCGGCTCAAGAGCGACGAGTCGAGCGCCACGGAGTCCAGCGCCTTCTCCATCCGCCCCTCCATCTCGTCGTGCGAGAGGTCGAAGAACACCCGCAGCGGCTGCGAGATGATCTGGGCGATCGTCTTGCGCGGGTTCAGCGAACTGTAGGGGCTCTGGAAGATGTACTGGATGGCCTGCCGGGTAGCGCGCGGCCGACCGCGCGCGTCGCGCGCCAGGGGCTTGCCCATGAACTCGATATCGCCGACGATCTTGTGCTGGTGCAGCCCGGCGATACAGCGTGCCAGGGTCGTCTTGCCGGAGCCCGACTCGCCCACCAGAGAGAGGCAGCGCCGCTCGCTGAGGACGGCGTTGATATCGTGCAGCGTCTCCTTGTGCTGGTAGAACGCCTTCACCTCGCGCACGCTGATGACCTGCTTCTCCTGTGTCCCCGGAGCGGAGAGCGACTTGTCGCGCAGGTGGATGTCCGTATCGGCCACATGCGCGCCGACCTCCGTGTAGCGCCAGCAGCGCACCCGATGACCGGGGCTGACATCCTCCAAGGGGGGATACTCCTGCCCGCACTTATCGACCGCCCAGTCGCAGCGCGGCGTGAAGGCACAGCCGCTCGGCCGCTGGCCGGGCCGGGGCGCCCAGCCCGGGATGCCGCGCAGGGCGCGCTCGCCGGTGATGTCGGGGATCGACGCGAGAAGCTTGCGCGTGTACGGGTGATGGCCGGCGTCGAAGAGCTCGTCGCGGGTGCCGGTCTCGACCACCCTGCCGGCGTACATGACGGCGATGCGGTC
>JBBQFA010000105.1:0-8201 GCA_038321515.1 Thermoleophilia bacterium
CCGACGCCGCGCTCGAACAGACCGGTCTCTTCGAACTCGGGCGTGACGATGTGCCGGTAGCCGTAGGCGGCGAAGACGCGGGCCGCTACGGCGACCATGGCGTCGCGCCGCTCGGCGTCGTCCGGCAGCAGGTCGTACGTGCCCTTGGGGGCGCGGGGGGAGCTCACCAGCGGTGCTCGGGGTCGTAGCGCAGCGGTGAGAGGAACGGGTTGAGCGCGAGCTCGCGGCCGAGCGAGGTGTCCGGGCCGTGCCCGCTGTGCACCGTCGCGTCCGGCGGGAAGCGCCGGACGAGCAGGGCGACGGAGTTCAGTAGTTGGTCCATGTCGCCGCCGGGCAGATCGGTACGCCCGACGCTGCCTTGAAAGAGCAGGTCGCCGACGAACAGCTGCGTCTCGCCGATGGCGAACGTGTACGAGCCGCGCGAGTGGCCGGGAGTCGGGATGGCGAGGACGGGGATGGGGAGCTCCAGCATCTGCTCCCCGTCGATGGTGGTCGCCGTCTCGACCGGTTCGATGTCGAAGCCGGCCGCGGCGCCGAGGCCGCCGTCGGCCATCTGGCCGGCGTCGGGCTTCCCGATTGAGACGGGGATCCCGAAGTGCCGTGCCAGCGGCGCGACGCCGCCGAAGTGGTCGAAGTGGCCGTGCGTGACGAGCACGGCGGCCGGCGCGAAGCCGAGCTCGTTGAAGACCTCGATGACGACATTGGCCTCGTCGCCGGGATCGATGACGAGCCCGGTCTGGCCCTGGATGACGATGAAGCAGTTGGCCTGCAGCGGACCGAGCGGGAGCGCGAAGACTTCGAGCGGATCAGGCATGCGGCACCTCGGATGATCGGCGTTCGTGACTGAGCGTATCAGACGGCGGCGAGACCGGTCGACCGCGCCGGCGCACGCGCGCACGGGGCGGCGCGGCCTCAGCTCCCGACGACGCGGTACGCGTCGTAGACCGTGCGGATGCTGCGGATGTTGGCGAGGATGTTGTCCAGTTGGCGCACATCGCCGACCTCGAGCGTGAAGCGGTCGCGCACGACGCCGTCGGGAAGCGTCTGCATGCTGCCGCCGATGATGTTGACGCCCGAATCGGAGAGCGTGCGTGCCAGATCCTCGAGCAGATGGTTGCGGTCGAGCGCCTCGACCATGATCTCGACGCGGAACGCCATGCCGCCCAGCCCCTCCCAGCCCACCTTGGTGAACCGCTCGGGGTTCTTCATCAGGGCGCGGGCGTTCTTGCAGTCCACACGATGGATGGTGATGCCCTTGCCGAGGGAGATGTAGCCCACGATCTCGTCGCCGGGGATGGGCTTACAGCACTTGGCCATGCGGACCATGATGTCGCTCATGCCCTCGACGGCGATGCCGAACGCGCCGGAGAGCGCCTGCGGCTCGTCGACGTCCTGCACCGGCCGCGACGGGAGCATCTGGGGCGGCGGCGTCGCCTCTCTCATGGTACCGGCGCGCTGCATGACCTTGTGGGCGACGGTCCGGACCGGGACCCGGCCCGAGCCCAGCGCGACAAAAAGATCGTCCGCCTTGTTGTAGCCGATCTCCTTGCAGATCTGGGCGAACACCTTGGACGTCAGGATCTTCTGCGCCGGCAGTCCCTCACGGCGCAGGGCCTCCTGCAGCAGGTCGCGCCCCGAGTGCTCGGAGTCTTCGCGCTGCTCGCGGCGGAAGTGGTGACGGATCTTCTGACGGGCGCGCGGCGAGTTGACGATGTCGAGCCAGTCGCGTGACGGTCCGTGGCTCGACTTGCTGGTGATGACCTCGATGATGTCGCCGCTGCTGAGCTTCGTGTGCAGCGGCACGATACGCCCGTTGACCTTGGCGCCGACGGTGTGGTTGCCGACGTCGGTGTGCACGGCGTAGGCGAAGTCGATCGGCGTGCTGCCCGCGGCGAGGCTCTTGACGTCGCCCTTGGGGGTGAAGACGAAGACCTCGTCCTCGAAGAGCTCGACGCGCAGGGTGTCCATGAACTCGCGCGGGTCGCCGGTCTCGGACTGCCACTCCATCATCTGGTGCAGCCAGGCGAGCTTGTCGGGGTCGCGCTCGCCGCGCTCTTTGTAGAGCCAGTGCGCGGCGACGCCGAACTCGGCCGTCTGGTGCATGTCGAAGGTGCGGATCTGGATCTCGAGCGGTTTGCCGCCGGGGCCGATCACGGTGGTGTGCAGCGACTGGTAGAGGTTGAACTTGGGCATCGCGATGTAGTCCTTGAAGCGCCCGGGGATGGGCTTCCAGACCGAGTGGATGATGCCGACCGCACCGTAGCAGTCTTTGATCGACTCGACGAGCACACGCAGACCGGTGAGGTCGAAGATCTCGTTGAACTCCTTGCCGCCGCGGCTCATCTTGACGTAGATGGAATAGAAGTGCTTGGCGCGACCCGCGATGTCGGCGCTGATTCCGGCCGCATCGAGCTCGGCGCGCAAGAAGCCCGCTGCTTCGTCGACGTAGTCCTCGCGGTCGGCGCGCCGCTGGGCGACCCACTTCTGGATCTCCTGGTATTTGCGCGGATGCAGCGACGCGAAGGCGAGGTCCTCCAGCTGCCACTTGAGCTCGTGGATACCGAGCCGATGAGCCAGGGGGGCGTAGACCTCGAGCGTCTCCTTGGCCTTCTGGATCTGCTTCTGCTTGCTCAGGTAGCAGAGCGTGTGCATGTTGTGCAGGCGGTCACAGAGCTTGATCAGGATGACGCGGATGTCGGCGGCCATCGCGATGATCATCTTGCGGTAGTTCTCGGCCTGCTCCTCCTCCTGCGAGTTGAAGTGCATCTTGGTCAGCTTGGTGACTCCGTCGACGAGCATCGCGATCTCGTCGCCGAACTGATCCTCGATCCAGGCGAGCGGCGTGCCGGTGTCTTCGACGACGTCGTGGAGCAGCGCCGCCGCGATGGTCACGGAGTCGAGCTTGAGCTCCGCGGCGTTCAGGGCCGTCCCGACGGGGTGGTGGATGTAGGCCTCGCCGCTCTTGCGGCTCTGCTGTCCATGGAGGAAGGCGGCGGCGACAAAGGCGCGCGTGATGAGCTCACGGTCGATGTCCGGGGTGTAACGCTCGATCGCCGCGAAGAGGTCGTCGAGCAGCGGCCCGTATCGTTCGGGGACCTGTGCTAGAGCCTCACCGTCAGGCAGGTCCGCAGGAAGTCTGGTGTCTGAAACCGTGTGTGCCATTCTCTGTACGCGTCCGTCCGGGTGACGTCGACCTTACTCTGTGGCCGATTCAGATGATAGCCGCCGGCCTCGTCGACGACGAGCAGGTCGGCCTCCTGGAGAGCCGCGAGCGCCGCGGCGACCACCGGGAGCGGCGGGAGCAGCGGTCCTCCCCCAAGGAGCTCCTGCTCGAGCACCTCGTCAAACCGACCCGAGCCCGTGTCGAGCGCCCTCCAGACGCGGCGCATCGCCGGGTCGAGGGCCAGCTGACCCTCCTGAAGGCGCGTCGCGGATTCGGCCTCCGGGCGCCCCCAGAGTGCGTGGATCCAGGCCTCGGGCGCCGCCTCGGCCAGCTCGGACCACAGACGCCTGGTGAACGGCGGGTCGATGAGCGCGACGTGGGTGAAGGAGCGCAGGAGCTCGGGGTGGCCGGCGACGATGTCGACTCCGGCCATGACCACATCCGGGCCGTCCGCCATACGCGGCAGCCGCCGCGGACACGCTGCCTGCACGTACGCCGCCGAGCACTCGAGGTCGGGTGAGAGCACGTCGCGGGTGAGCATCGGGCGGCGGGCGGCGACGTCGGCGACCAGCACGAGGGTGCGCTCGCCGGACGCGATCAGCGCCGCCAGCGAGGAGACCCCCGGGCGGCCGCGGCGGTCGATCAGGCGGCCCGCGGCGCGGGCCGCCTGCAGCGCCGCGTTAGCAGGAGCCGCGACGCCGTCCGCCTGCGCCGCGGCGGCGCCACCGTCCGCTGAGGCTGCCCGCGCGGCCGGCCCCGCGAGCAGGACCTTCCACAGCGCCTCCCCGGTCAGCCGCTCGCGGCAGCTGAGGTCGCACGGTGTGGAGCAGAGGTCGGCCTCGGTCGGCCGCAGCCGGTGCAGGCTCTTCACCTGCACCTGCGCGCTCACGGCGCCGTGGTACTCGTTCTTGGACAGCGCCAAGGTGACGTCGTGGCGGCCGGGGTCGCTCAGCTCCTCCAGGCCGCTGAAGTTGAAGTGGATCGCCTGGCAGGAGGCGCCGTCGCAGCGCACCCGGTACTGGGCGTGCCGCTTGTCGCGAGTGAGCCGCGGCGCTACCACCTCGGCGCCGTGCAGCAGCAGCGTGACCTGCCGGTTGCCGAACCCGTGCGGGGCCAGGAGCTCGAGTTCATCGATGAGGCCGAGCGTGAGCTCATCGCCGGCGACGATGGCGTCGACCGGCCGGACGCGGCGCAGGTCGTCCTCGCTCAGCGCCGCCGCGGCCTCTGCCGTGAACGCCTTGCGGAAGGCGGGGATCGCGTCGCGTCGCAGCCGCAGGCCGCAGGCGGCGCGATGCCCCCCGAACGTGAGCAGATGCTCGGCGCTGCGCTCGACGGCGCCGAGCAGGTCAAAGGCCGGGATGCTGCGGCCGGAGCCCTTGGCCTCGTCGTCGCCCTCGCTGAGCAGGATCGCCGGCCGGTGATAGCGATCGGCGATGCGCGACGCGACGATGCCCACCACGCCCTCGTGCCAGTCGGGAGACGAGAGGACGAGCGCCGCCGGGAGCGGATCCGGCACCATGTCCGCGGCGGCCGCGAGCATGGCAGCCTCGATGGCCTGGCGCTCGCGATTGAGCTCGTTGAGCTTGAGCGCCAGCGGCAGCGCCGCCTCACGATCGGCGCTCCCAAGCAACTCGAGCGCCAGCGACGCATCGTCGAGGCGGCCGGCCGCGTTGAGCCGCGGCCCCAGCCTGAAGCCGACCACGCCGGCATCTACCGTGCCCGCCCGCCCACCGGCCACCTCGAGCAGCGCCGCCAGGCCCGGCCGCGGCGAACTGCGCAGGCGACCGAGGCCGATGGCCGCAAGCACGCGGTTCTCTTCGATAAGGGGGACCACGTCGGCGATCGTGCCGACGGCGACGAGGTCGGTGTAGGCACGCAGGGCCAGAGGGAGGTCGACCAGTGCGTCTCCCTCGTCTTCGAGCAGCGCGTGCGCCAGCTTGAACGCGACACCGACGCCGGCGAGATGCCGGCACGGGTAGGTGCCCAGCTTGGGAGTCACGACGATACAGTTTGGCAGTTCACCCTCGAGCTCGTGATGATCGGTGACGACGACGTCCATGCCCAAGGCCACGGCCTGCGCGACCTCGACGCGAGCGTTGATCCCACAGTCGACCGTGATGAGCAGCTTGACCCCTGCGGCGCCCAGCTCGTCGACCGCAGCCGCCGAGACCCCGTAGCCCTCGCTGAAGCGGTTCGGCAGGTGCCAGCGCACGTCGGCGCCGAGCTCCTCGAGAACGCGGACGAGCAGGAAGGTCGCGGTGATGCCGTCAGCGTCGTAGTCGCCGTGCACGGCGATGGACTCGTCACGGCGCAGCGCCTGGTCGATGCGGCGCCGCGCCTCCGCCATGCCGGACATGAGATAAGGACTGTGAACGCGAAAGTCGGGGTGCAGGAAGGAGCGCGCCGCAGCCGCCTCTGCGAACCCGCGGCGCACGAGGACCTGCGCGAGGACCTCGCTCACGCCGAGCTCTTCCGCGAGGTCCTTGACCACGCCGTAGGGGGCCGGCGCGATGCGCCAGGAGCCGGGATCGGTCACGTGTACATCACGGAGCCAGTGTAGCGCCCGGCAGCGACGGATACCGCCGCCCGGAGGTCAGGCCTGCGGCTCGCCGTCGGCTTCGTCGGCGTCGCCGGCGGGAGCGGCAGCCTCGTCGTCCTCGCCCGCGTCGTCGGCGTCGAGAACGGTGTCGGCGGCCTCGCCGGCGCCGGGCTCGCCCTCGGTATCGATCACGGCCGTGACCGCCGTCTGAGGTGCGACATCCACGACGGTCGCGGCCTCTACCTCGACCACGGTCTCGGCTTCGCGCTCCACAAAGGTCGCCGTCTCGGCTTCATCGCGCGTGACGACCCGAGTGGGCGCCTCCACAGCCGGGAGCGGCGGCCGAGCCGCGAGCGCCTCGGCCTCGCGCAGCCGCTCGTACGTGCTCTGGAGCTCGGCCTCGAGCTTGCGGCGCGTGCCGCTCGAGGCTCCCCGCGTGAGCCAGGCGGCCGCCACACCCGCCACGAGAATCACGCCGGCAACGACCACCGCGACCCAGAAGAGCGAGACCGCGGTCACCGTGCCAGCCACGTAGTCGACGTCGAACGCGACCCCGTGGTTGACGGCCCCTGCGGTGACGATCAGCAGGGCGATCACAGCGAGAAGGATAAGGGCGTTACGCACTGGGCGGCCTCCTGGGCGCGGGTTCCGAGGCGGAGTATAGCAACCGGCAGCTGGCCAAGCACAGGCGCCCGCGCGAGCGCCGGCGCTGACCCTACAGCCGCTCGATGAGGGCGTCTTTGCGCACGGAGGCCAGCCACTTCTCGAGCGCCGCAGAGCGCTTGCGGCCGGTAAGTGCTTCCTGGATCTGGGCGCGCACCTGGGAGAATGGCAGCGCACGTTCGGGCCGACGCGCCAAGAGCTTGAATACGTACGTACCACCCGGCCCTGCTACCGGTGGTGAGATCTGGCCCACCGTGAGGCGCCCGACGGCCTTGCTCAGCGGCTCGGGCAGCGAGCCGGCGGCGACCCACCCGAGCATGCCGCCGGCGGCCTTGAGCTCAGGGTCGATGCTGAACTGCCGCGCGACTTCGGCGAAGGGGCGACCTCGGCGCAGACGCTTGATAGCATTGCCGGCGATGCCTTCGTTGCGTGCGACGATCTCGCCGAGCCTGACTGCGGCGGGCTCCATGAAGAGGTCGGCGCGTCGACGCTCGTAGAAGCGTCGTGCGCTACCGGGGCCGGCCTTGACATGCGAAAATCGAGCATCCTGGACAGCCGCGCGGAGCACGCCGGCGCGGAGACTCTCGCGGAGCTGTGCGTGGCTCATGGCCGCCTGCTCCAGCGCGGCTTTCAAGGCGGCGTCGCCGCCCAGCTGAGCGCTCACGGCCGCCACGCGGCTCTCGACCTCGGCTTCGTCGACGCCGAGGCCCAGCCGCTCCGCCTCCGCGCGCACAAGGTCACGGTCGATGGCGGCGTCCAGCGCCTTGCCAGAGGTGTCGTCGAGGCCGGCAAGGCGCACCTCAGCGCGAGCAAGATCGAGGGCACTTTGGCGAACCTCTCGCCCGTCGACTCGCGCGACGACGGCGTCGGGGCTGGCGCTCGCGCCGCCGCGGCCGCCGTCGTTGCCGCAGGCGGCAAGCCCGGCGGCAACAACGACCGCCAGCGCGGCGAGCAAGAGGAGGGTCCTGTGCGAGCGAAGCATCATGACTTCAGGATACCGCGAGAGGCCGCCCGGTGCAGACCGGCGCCGGGCGGAGCCAGCGGATCAGGTGGACGAGGGCGGCGTCGCGCCGGCGTACGGCTCGCTTGCCACCTTGCGCTCGCCACCGGTGAAGCGCGCCGGGAAGTAGCACGCGACCTCGTGCCGCTCGCCGGCATCGCCGCCCGTGCTGACCAGCGCGGGCATCGCCGTGGTGCACACTTCTTGCGCCCGTGGGCAGCGCGGGTTGAAGACGCAGCCACTGGGCGGGTTTGCCGGGCTGGGCACGTCGCCCTCGAGGATGATGCGCTGCCGCGCCCGCTCCGAGGTGGGATCGGGGATCGGCACCGCCGAGAGCAGCGCCTCGGTGTAGGGGTGCTGCGGCTTGTCGTACAGCACCGCGCTGTCGGAGATCTCGACGATCTTGCCGAGATACATGACGGCCACGCGGTCGGAGGTGTGCTTGACCACCGAGAGGTCGTGGGCGATGAAGACGTAGGTGAGGTGGAACTCGTCCTGGAGGTCTTCGAGCAGGTTGATCACCTGAGCGCGGATGGAGACGTCGAGGGCGCTCACCGGCTCGTCGCAGATGATCAGCTTGGGTTGCAGCGCCAGGGCGCGGGCGATGCCGATGCGCTGGCGCTGCCCACCGGAGAACTCGTGCGGGTAGCGCTCGGCGTGCTCGGTGCTCAGGCCCACGGTCTCGAGCAGCTCGAAGACGCGCTTCTTGCGCTCGGCCTCGGTGCCGATGTTGTGGATCTTGAGCGACTCGCCGACGATGTTGCGCACGCGCATGCGCGGGTTCAGCGAGGCGTACGGGTCCTGGAAGATGACCTGCATGTCGCGGCGCAGCCTCT
>JBBQFA010000106.1:0-8098 GCA_038321515.1 Thermoleophilia bacterium
CGCCGGGCGGCTCCCCGCGGACGGCCCCGGCCCGCGCGCCACTCTGTTCGTCGACTGCTTCATTCAGTATCAGGAGCCGGGTGTGGGCGAGGCGCTCGTCCGCCTGCTCGCGGCCGGGGGGGTGCCTCTGGCGCTCGCGGATGTGGGCTGCTGCGGCCGCACCGCGCTCTCGACCGGTCAGATCGGTAAGGCGCGGGTGGCGGCGGCGCGCGCCCTCGAGGCCCTGTATCGGCGCTTCCGGGACGGCTCCGAGCTGTTGTTCATCGAGCCGTCGTGTCTCTCGATGGCGCGCGACGACTGGGCGCGCCTGCTGCCCGGCGACTCCCGGGTCGCCGCCGTCGCCGCCGCGAGCCGCCCGGCGCTGGCGCTCGTCGCCGACCTGGCGGAGGAGGGCCGCCTGCACTTTCGTGCCGGCGGCCACGCTTTGCTGCACGGTCACTGTCACGAGAAGGCGCTGGGGTTTGACGCCGCGACCCAGCGTGCGCTCGCGGCGGTGCCGGGGCTGGAGGTCGAGACGCTCGACGCCGGCTGCTGCGGCATGTCCGGCGTCTTCGGCTACGAGGCCGAGCACTACGACCTCAGTGTCGCCATGGGCGAGCGCGTCCTGATCCCGGCGGTGCGCGCGGCGCGGCCCGACACGGTCGTTCTGGCGACCGGCACGTCGTGCCGGTCGCAGATCGGCGACCTCAGCGGCCGCTCCGCCCTGCAGCCGCTCGAGTTCCTCGCCGCGCGGCTGCTCGGCTGAGGCCGCCCGCGTGGTCGCGGGCCCGGGCGGCTGCGCCTCACCGCTCCGGCGGAACGTTCTCACCGCCACGACCCCCGCGCGTGTACGATGGCGGTCGTGAACTGGGTCATCCTGATCGCGGGCCTCGCGGGGCTCGCCTGCGCCGGCTACGGGCTGGTGGTGCTGAGCGTGAGCGCGTGGCGGCGACGCCAGTACGTCGAGATCGCCGCCGCCCTCGCCGTCGTCGCGGCGACCGTGCTGCTGCTCATCGCCTTCGGCGACCGGGTCGTCCGCTGAGAGTCGCGCGGGCGCGTCCGAGTGTACTGACCCCGAGGGACAGGCCCTACGGTTCGCGTCCCGCATGCCGATACTCTCAAGCGGCTGCCGGAGGGAATCGTGCCCCGCGCCCGAATGCCCTAACGCGAGGCGCGAGCGACGAGAGTGCCGGCGACTGGGCGCGTCGCCGGGCGGCGACGCGCCCACCACAGCGTCCGCCTTGCAGGGGAGAGAGCAGATGGCCAAACGAATCCTCGTCGTCGATGACGAGCCCGATATCCGGCGGCTGGTCGCTGAGGCGCTCGAGGTCACCGGCTACGACGTGCGCACGGCGGCCAATGGCCGGGAGGCAGTGCGCGAAGCGTCGCTCTATCTGCCCGACCTCGTCTTGCTCGACATCATGATGCCCGACATGGACGGGTTCGCCGTGTACGAGCGCCTGCGCGAGAAGCCGGTCGAGCTACGCTCGCCGATCATCTTCCTGACCGCCAGGCGCGAGATCGGCGACAAGCTCCTGGGGTTCGAGAAGGGCGCGGCCGACTACATCACGAAGCCCTTTCACATCAAGGAGCTGCTGGCCCGCGTCAAGGTGCATCTCGGGGAGCTGGGGCCGCCCAAGGGCGACACCCCCAATCCTCTGACCGCCCGCGAGCTCGAGGTGCTGGGGCTGCTGGCCGGCGGCAAGACGTACAAGCAGGTGGCGCGCGCCCTCGACCTCAGTCAGAGCACGGTCCGCAACCACCTGCACAACGTCTATCACAAGCTCAACGTGGTCGACCGGGCCCAGGCCGTGATCGTCAGCCGGGAGAACGGCTGGATCTGACGCGTACGGACGACGGGGGGCTGCCCGACGAAAAGAGCCGACGCGAGCGCCGGCCCTTTGTGCGCACGGAAGCTGCTTTCGTCAGGATGCGGCGAACGGCATGTCGGGGAGCGACCAGAGGACGTCGTCGGCGCGACGTTCGCCGTGGCGGCGTTCGGAGAAGGGGCCCGAGCCGCTGACCCACCGGGGCCGCCGACGCTCGCCGCCGCGGCGATCGACCACGACTCTGACGTCAGTGCGACCGGCGAAGCTGGCCGTGAGCCTCTCGTAGAAGTAGCCTTCGAGCTGGCGCGGGATCACGATGACCTTGGGCTGGACGCTCTGCGTCGTCCCGAGCATGAGGTACCTCCTCCGACACCATCAGTTTACCACCGGACGTGCAGAGTCATTCGTCGCCGCGTTGTGCTTCTCCTTGGCCGGGCGTCGCGCTTCCGTCGCCACTGGCGCACGAGTACACTAGGCGTCAGCTGGACGCGTGGAAGCGAACCCCAAGGAGATGCGAGCGTGGATCTCACCATCGACGGGCGGCCGGTGGCCGCCGAGCCCGGCACGACGATCCTTAAGGCGGCTCGTACCGCCGGCATCGATATCCCCACGCTCTGCCAGGACGACCGGCTCGAGCCGTTCGCGGCCTGCCGCCTCTGTCTCGTCGAGGTCGAGGGCGCCCGGGCGCCGCTGGTCGCCTGTGGCACCGTCGTGCAGGAGGGCATGGTCGTCGTCACCGAGACCGACGAACTGGCGGAGCAGCGCCGCGTCCTCATCGACCTGCTCCTCAGCGACCACCACAACGACTGCATCGTCTGCGACCAGGCCGGCGGCTGCCGTCTGCAGGAGATGGCCTACCGCTACGACGTGTCGGCGACCTCCTACGCCGGCGCCGTGCGCGAGTACCCGGCCCGCGACGACACGCCGTTCATCGCCTACGACCCCGCCAAGTGCATCCTGTGCGGCCGCTGCGTCGGTATCTGCCAGGAGGTCCAGGGGTGCGAGGTGCTCGACTTCGCCGAGCGCGGCTTCGACTCGGTCATCACGACCTCGTTCGGCCGCTCGATGGTCGAGACCGACTGTGAGATGTGCGGCAACTGCGTGAGCGCCTGCCCGACCGGGGCCCTGCAGGACAAGCTGAGCCGGCAGCAGTGCCGTATCTGGGACGCCACGGTCGTGCGCAGCGTCTGCCCGTTCTGCGGCTGCGGCTGCACGCTCGACCTGCACGTCAAGGACGGTCGCGTCGTCCAGGTGACCTCGCCGGTCGGCGAAGGCGCCGGCGAGGGCAACCTGTGCGTCAAAGGCCGCTACGGATTCCAGTTCATCGGCCACCCTGACCGCCTCACGCAGCCCCTGGTTCGGCGTGACGGCGAGCTCGAGTCGGCCACCTGGGACGAAGCCCTCGGCCTGGTGGCCGAGAAGCTCGCCGCGATCAAGGCCGAGCACGGCGCCGACGCGATCGCCGGCTTCTCGTCGGCGCGCTGCACCAACGAGGACAACTACGTGTTCCAGAAGTTCATGCGCGCGGTACTCGGCACTCAGAACGTCGACCACTGCGCCCGGCTCTGCCACGCGAGTACCGTCACCGGCCTGCGCCAGTCCCTGGGCAGCGGCGCGATGACCAACTCCTTCAAGGATATCGAGGACGCCGAGGCGATCCTCATCATCGGCTCGAACACGAGCGAGGCGCATCCCATCGCCGCCATCCACATCAAGAAGGCGATGCGCAAGGGCGCCAAGCTGATCGTCGTCGACCCGCGCAAGGTCGACATGGCGCGCCGTGCCGACTTTCACCTCCAGCTGCTGCCGGGCACCAACGTCGCCGTGGTGAACGGCCTCATGAACGTCATCCTCACGGAGGGCCTGACCGACGACGAGTTCATCGCCGCGCGCACGGAGGGCTTCGACGAGCTGCCGGAGGTGCTCGCGGCGTACACGCCGGAGGTCGTCGAGCAGATCTCGGGCGTGCCGGCCGAGACGCTGCGCGAGGCCGCCAGGGCTTTCGCGACGGCCGGCAAGGGCGCCATCTTCTACGCCATGGGCATCACCCAGCACTCACACGGCACCGAGCACGTGCTGGCGCTGAGCAACCTCGCGCTCATGACCGGCAACCTCGGCCGGCCCGGCGTCGGCGTCAACCCGCTGCGCGGCCAGAACAACGTCCAGGGCGCCTGCGACATGGGCGCCCTCCCGAACGTCTACACCGGGTACCAGCCGGTCGGCGATCCTGCCGCGCAGGCCAAGTTCGAAGAGGCCTGGGGAGTCACGCTCCCCGACAAGCCCGGCCTCACGGTCACCGAGGCGGTCGACGGCATGCACGCCGGCACCGTCCGGGGCTTGTACATCGTGGGCGAGAACCCGATGATCTCCGACCCGGACCAGACGCACGTCGAGCAGGCCCTGCGCGGCCTCGACTTTCTCGTCGTCCAGGACATCTTTCTCTCTGAGACGGCGGTGCTCGCCGACGTCGTGCTGCCGGCGGCGAGTTTCGCCGAGAAGGACGGCACGTTCACCAACACCGAGCGTAAGGTGCAGCGCGTGCGCAAAGCCGTGCCAAGCCCGGGCGAGGCGCGCGAAGACTGGGCGATCGTCGCCGAGCTGGCCCGGCGCATGGGCGCGGTCGAGGGCTGGGACTACCGGCACCCGCGCGACATCGTCGCCGAGATCGACCGTCTGACGCCGTCGTACGCGGGCATCACCTACGAGCGCATCGACGCCGAGGGAGGGCTGTGCTGGCCGTGCCCGGACACATCGCATCCGGGCACGCCGATCCTGCATATCGGCCAGTTCACACGTGGCAAAGGCAAGTTCTTCCCCGTTGCCTATCAGCCGCCGGACGAGATCGCCGACGACGCCTACCCGCTCACGCTGACCACCGGCCGCATGCTCGAGCACTATCACACCGGGACGATGACGCGCCGCTCGGACGGGCTCAACGAGCTCGTGCCCACCGGCTTCGTCGAGGTGCACCCGGAGGACGCCGCGCGTTTGGGTGTCGTCGACGGGGTCGAGGTCACCGTGGAGACGCGCCGCGGCACCATCAGCACGCCGGCCAACGTCACCGCCCGGGTGCGGCCCGGCACGGTGTTCGTGCCCTTCCACTTCTGGGAGGCGCCGGCGAACCGGCTCACGAACACGGCCCGCGACCCCATGGCCCAGATCCCCGAGTTCAAGGTGTGCGGCTGCCGGGTCACGGCCTGAGCGGCGCGGAGCGGTAGCCGCCGCAGCCGGTGATACCGCTTCACGACGACAACCCGACGCGCCGCTTTCCCGCGGTCACGGTGGCGCTGATCGGCGCCAACGTCGCCGTGTTCGTCGTGCAGCTGCTGCTGCCGCGCTGGGGTCTCACTCTCGAAGGCTGGTACTACCTGGCGGGCGCGCGTCCGTACGAGCTGACCCACCACGTCGATCTTCCGCCGTTCAGCTTCTTTCCCTGGTGGGCGACGCTGTTCACGTCCCTGTTCGTGCACGGCGGCTGGCTGCACCTCATCTTCAACATGCTCTACCTCTGGATCTTCGGCAACAACGTCGAGGACGCCATGTCGCGGCCGCGCTTCGTGGCGTTCTACGTTGTCTGTGGCCTCGCGGCGACGACGGCGCAGGTCCTCGTCGCGCCGAACAGCGACGTGCCGCTCATCGGCGCCAGCGGAGCTATCGCCGGTGTGCTCGGCGCATATCTCGTCCTGTTCCCGAGGGCCCGGGTACTCACCGTCGTGCCCCTGATCTTCGTCTTTCCCGTGTTCGAGGTGCCGGCCTGGATCCTCCTCGCCGTCTGGTTTTTGATCCAGGGCCTCAGCGGTATCCAGTCCCTGGGGTCGGGCGCGGCCGGTGTGGCCTTCTTCGCTCATCTCGGGGGATTCGTCGCCGGCATGGGCCTGGTGCTGGTGTTCGCGAGGCGGCGCCCGCGCCGGCGTGCCGGGCGCCGGGTGTAAGCTTGCCGCCACGAGCCACGCCATGATCGCCGACTACCACATCCATACGAAGCTCTGCCGTCATGCGGAGGGCGAGCCGCGCGAGTACGTCGAGCGGGCGCTCGCGCTGGGCATGACGGAGATGGGCTTCGCCGACCACTTGCCGTTTCTGGACGGCTGGCAGCCCGGGTACGGCATTCCCGGTGACGACTGGGCGATGGGCCTTGACCAGCTCGACGACTACGTGTCGCTGGTCCAGGAGCTGGCGAGGGAGTACGCAGCCGACCTGCGTATCATGGTCGGGATCGAGGCTGACTACATCGAGGACACCTTGGAGCACACGGCGCGCATCCTCACGGAGTACCCCTTCGAGTACGTCATCGGGTCGGTCCACCTTGTCGGCGACGGGTTCGCCTTCGACCACCCGGCGGTCGGCGAGCGGCTCCTGCGCTACGGCGTCGACCGCGTCTTCTTCGAGAGCCTCGACCTGGTCGCGAAGGCGGCCGGCACGGGTCTCTTCACGGTCGTCGGCCATCTCGACCAGGCCAAGAAGTTCGGCCACCGGCCGCGGGACGAGGCCGGGGTGGCGGCCGCCGCGTCCGCGGCGCTGCGCGCCGTGGCGGCGGCCGGCTGCGCGCTCGAGCTCAACACGGCCGGCTGGCGCAAGCCGATCGCTGAGGCTTACCCGGCGCCGGGCCTGCTCGCCGAGGCCGCGGGGCTGGGCATCCCGCTGGTCTTCGGCTCGGACGCCCATCGTCCGGCCGACGTCGGCTATGAGTTCGCACGCGCCGCGGCTCTGGCTCAGGAGTCGGGGTATGGCGCCGTCACACGCCTGTCCGGCACCGGCGCCGAGGGGATCGCATGAGGCCGGCCGGGCGCCGCGTCGCCGCGATCTTCAACCCGCACTCCGGCGGGGGCGGGTATCTGCGCGACGTCCCACTCATCTTCGAGGCGCTTCGCGGCCTGGGCTACGATGTCGCGGAGCGCGAGACGGAAGAGCCCGGCGATGCGGCGCGACTGGCGCGCGAGGCCGTCGTCGACCGCTTCGACCTCGTCTGCGCCATCGGCGGCGACGGGACCGTCAACGAGACCATCAACGGCCTCGCCGGTAGTGAGGTGCCGCTGGCCATCGTCCCAACCGGCACCATCAACGTGCTGGCCATGGAGCTCGGGATCCCCCTCGAGCCGCCGGACGCGGTGCGGCTGCTCGAGGCCGGCACGGTGTCCTGGATCGACCTCGGTCTCGCCGGCGACCGCTACTTTGCCCTCATGGCCGGGGTCGGCATGGACGCCGCCGTGGTCGCCTCCCTCCACCCGGCCATGAAGAAGGCCCTGAAGGAGGCGGCATTCGCCGTTCATGGCCTCGCCACCTATCTCACCCACGAGGAGCCTCTGATCCGCGTGACCTGCGACGAGCGCACCGTCGAGGGCTACTTCGCGGTGTTCGGCAACTCGTCCAACTACGGTGGCGCGTTCGGCATCACCCCTCTCGCCGACATGCGCGACGGTCTGCTCGACGTCTGCGTACTCAAGGACAAGTCGTTCCTGAGCACTGTCTGGTACTGGACGGCGGCGCTGATCAATGCCCATATCACGCATCCCAAGGTCGAGTACTTCCGCACGGAGCGGGCGACGATCGAGACCGTCGAGGAGGGCAAAGAGGTTCTCGTCCAGACCGACGGAGAGGTCGCCGGCAAGCTGCCGCTCGAGTGCCGGGTGGTCCCGCACGCCCTGCGCGTGGTGGTGCCCTGATGATCCCTCGCATCACGCCGCCGCCGGCTGCCGAGCTCGACGCCATCCACGCGGCGACGCTGCGCGTGCTGGCCGAGGTCGGCGTCGCCTTCCCAAGCCATGCCGCCCAGGAACTACTGGCCGCCGCCGGCGCCGTGGTGAACGCCGGGACCGGAGTGGTCAAGATACCGCCGCGGCTGGTCGACGAGGCGCTGGCCGCGGCGCCACGCGACGTGCTGCTGGCCGGACGCGACGCCGTGCACGACGTGCGCTGCGACGGCGGCGACGTGCACCTCACGCTCGACGGCACCGGCGCCTACACGCTCGACCATCGCACCGGAGAACGGCGCGCCTCCACCATGCGGGACCTCGCCGACGCGTCGCTCATCGCCGATGCGGCACCCGAGATCGGCGTGGTCTGGAATATCGTCAGCGCCGCCGACGCGCCGGCCAACACACAGGTGCTCCACGAGCTCGTCGCCTGCGTGTCCAACACCGGGAAGCACATCCAGGGCGAGGTCCAGCGGGCCGCCGAGGCGCCCTACGTCATGGATATCCTCGCCGCCGCGAACGACGACGGGCGGTGGCACCCCGAGCGCCCCATCTTCTCGATCGTCTACTGCCCCGTGCCGCCCCTTCAGCACGAGC
>JBBQFA010000107.1:0-8079 GCA_038321515.1 Thermoleophilia bacterium
CGCGCCGTCTCGAGCATCATCTCGACGCCCATGCTCGCCATGAAGGCGTCGTCGCCGGTCGCCTTCCAGTACTCCCACGTGCCCCAGGCGACATCGGCCGAGATGTGGTGCTCCATGAGGCCGGAGAGGATGGGGACCATCTCGCCGTCGGGCAGGTACGCGTACGGCGGCGTCGTCTCGATGCCCTTGTCGGCCGACTCCCAGGGGTAGAGGGCGCCGCGATGCCCCAGCTGCGCCGCCTTCTGGCGCGCCCCGGCGAGGTTGCGAAAGCGATAGGCGAGCAGCGTACGCGCCGTCTCAGGCTGCGTGTAGATGAAGAAGGGCAGCACGAAGATCTCGGTGTCCCAGAAGACGTGGAGGTAGTACGACATGCCGCCGAGGCCGCGGGCGCCCACCGAGACCGTATCTTTGGTGGGGTGGGCGGTGCTGATCATGTGGTAGATGGCGAAGCGCAGGGCGTGCTGGTCGGACGCGTCGCCGTCGATGCGCACGTCGGCGGCCTGCCAGGCAGCGTCCCACGCCGCGCGATGGCGGGTCAGCAGCTCGTCGTAGCCGAGCTGCCGCGCCCGATCGAGCGCGCGACGCGCCGCGTTGCCGGACGGGACCTTGGTGCGCGCCGAGACCACGGCGGCCAGGCGGTCGACGGTGGCCGGGTCGCCCTGCTCCAAGCGCCCGCCGATCACGTCGCGCGCCTGCTGCACGGTACGCGCGACCGGCGAGCCCGGCGCCGGGCTCGTCGTCACCGCGAGCACGTGTCCGCCGCCGTTGCGGCCGCTGGTGCGGGCGAGAAACCCGGGAGGGTCTTCGAGCGCTTCGAACTCCGTCTCTTTGGTCGCGCCGCCGGCATAGCTGACGCCGACGGCACCCTGCCACACGAGGTTGCCGGCGAAATCCTCCGGCGTCGCCTCGGCGCGCACGGCCATGAGCTGGCGGTCGGCCAGCGACGCGAAGCGGGCGGTGCGCACTCTCACGGTGCGTCCTGAACGCAGGCGCTGCCGCCAGATGCGAAAGACGATACCGTGCCTCATGTCGAGCACCCGATCGTGCTCGAGGATCTCCCCGTTCGCCAGCGTCAGGACGCTGCCGGCGACCATGAGGCGCAGGCCGGTCCAGTCGGGCGCCGGCACCGGCTGGCGAAAGGCCGGGTCGCCGGTGCCGTCGCCGAAGACGCCGGCGACGAAGGTGGCCGGCGTGCTCACTGCCGAGCCTTCTTCAACGGCGCCGCGCGTGCCGGTCTCGCCGTTGGCGACCGTGAGCCACGTTTCGACCTCGCGCTCGCGAAAGGGGTCGAAGCCCTTGACCTCGAAGCGCCAGGCCGGGTCGGTCGTCGGCTCGGGAAAACTGCGCTGGGCGACGATCTCACGCGCTGCGAGCTGGTCGTGCACGATGTCGAGAAAGCGGGCGGGGCCGCCGCCGGCGTTCAGTACCCGCGGCGGCACGCCGTTGGGCTCCACGCCGACGCTCACGAACACCGAGCGGCGTAGCTCCGGGATCAGCGTCAGGTAGTCGCTGCCGTCACTCTCGCCGATGGGCCCGAACTCGTCGCCGAGCACGATCATGTCCTGCGGCTGCCGGCCGCGGCCGGCGATCAGCGAGCGCAGCACCGAGCGCATCGAGTCGCTCTTGTCGGTGAGCCCGATCTCGATGTGCTTGACGTCGCTGGTGATGGCGGGGTGTGCGAGGCCGGCCTTGCGGCTCAGCTCGCGCGCCAGCTCTATGCAGTCGCTCACTCCCGGGATGCCCGCCTTGTGCAGGCGCTCGGTGACGCGCCTCTGCAGCTCGGCGATCTCGGCCTTGGGCGGATCCGGCCATTCAGGGATCAGGTCGACCTTGCGCCGGTTGAGCCGGTCGTACACGATCTCGATGTCGAGGCCCGCCGCGACCAGGTGGTCGCGGAGCGCCTCGGCGCCGGCCGTGAGTTGCGCGTCCTCCTCGGGCGTCGCCCGGCGGCGCTCGAGCAACCGCGGTCCGCTCGGGCCGACCACGTAAACCTCGGAGCCGCGCGAGAGGTACATGAACAAGCGGCCTTCGACGCCCGGGCGGGCGCGCAGCTGGCCGTCGACGTTGGTGACGTTCGTCCCGCTCACGATGGCGATGTCGACGCCGAGCGCCGTGAGCCTCTCGACGCGACTGCGGACGGCCGTGGCGTCCGACTGGCGGTCGGCCACGGCCGTCCCGTCCCAGTCGAAGCAGATCACGTCGAACTCGCGCTCAAGCGCGCGCGCCAGGGCGCGCTTGGTGACCGCCCTCTGCGCGTCGTCCGCTCTCTCTCTGTCATCGGTCGTCGCCATCGTCCTACCATCCTGCCCCATGCGCGCCTTTCATGCACGACGGCGATACACTGGCCTCCCAGTCAGCAGCCGGTTTGAGGTGAGCTCATGTCCCAGTTCGACGTCGCCTACGTGCGCAGCCAGTTCCCCGCCCTCAAGCGCGTGATCGACGGCCGCCCGGTCGCCTACCTCGACGGCCCGGGCGGCACGCAGACGCCGCAGCTGGTGCTGGACGCGGTCCAGGACTATCTGGTCAACCACAACGCCAACATCCACGGCTTCTTCGCCACGACCGAGGAGACCGACGTGGTCGTCCGGGGCGCCCGCGACGCCGGTGCGGACCTGCTGGGTTGCGCTTGGGACGAGGTGAGCTACGGCGCCAACATGACGACGCTCGCCTTTCTGCTCAGCGACGCCATCGCCCGGGACATCAAGCCCGGTGACGAGGTGCTGGTGACGCAACTGGACCACGAGGCCAACCGCGGGCCGTGGCTGCGGCTGGCCGAGCGCGGCGCAGTCGTCCGCGAGGTGCCCGTCGACCTCGAGACCTGCACCCTCGACTGGGACGCCTTCGAGAAGCTGGTGGAGCCGGGCAAGACCAAGGTCGTGGCGCTCGGCTACGCCTCAAACGCCGTTGGCACCGTCAACGACGTCGCGCGCGCGGCTGCGCTGGCGCGCGACGCCGGCGCCCTCAGCATCGTCGACGCCGTGCACTACGCGCTACACGGGCCGATCGACGTCAGGGCGATTGGCTGTGACTTCCTACTCTGCTCGGCCTACAAGTTCTTCGGCCCGCACATCGGCCTCATGTACGCGCGCCGCGAGGCGACACAGGTACTGGATCCGGTCCGGCTGAGCACGCAGGAGAACGTGCCACCCTGCGTCTGGGAGACGGGAACGCTGAACCATGAAGGCATGGCGGGGACGACCGCGGCGATCGACTTCATCGCCGACCTCGGTGAGCGGCACATGGCGACGGTGGAGGCCGGGCTGCCCGGCGGCTTGGGCGGCGGCCCGAAGGGGGCGTCAGCCGACGCCTCCGGACCCGCGCTCCGCGGCCGGCGCAAGGCCGTGGTCGCGGGGATGCTGGCCGGCGAGGCCTACGAGCAGCCACTCGCGAAGCGGCTGCTCGAGCAGCTCGCCGGCATCCCCGGCCTGAAGATCTACGGGCCGCCGGAGGGCAACCCGCGGACGTCGACCGTGTCGTTCACACTCGAGGGCATGCTGCCCGCCGAAGTCTGCCGGGCGCTCGGCGCTCGTGGCCTCTTCACCTGGGACGGCGACTTCTACGCCTCTCGGCTCATCGAGCTGCTCGGCCTGCAGGAGCGCGGCGGACTGGTGCGCGTGGGGCTCGCCCCGTACACGACGGAGGGCGAGCTCGAACGCCTCGTCGTCGCCGTCGACGACCTCGCGCGGTCGGTGCGATGACGGCCGGCGCGGCTTCGCCGGCCGGCGCCGCGATGCGCGACGTCCGGCTCTGCCTGCTCGGCTTCGGCAGCGTCGCGCGCTCGTTCTGCGAGCTGCTCGCACGGCAAGAAGACGTGCTCGCCGAGCGTCACCGGCTGCGCGTGCTCATCAGCGCGGTCGGCACGCGCCACGGCGGCCTGCTCGATCCGTCCGGGCTGACGCCGGCGGCCGTTCTCGCGGCGATCGGCGAGCGGCCGGCTCCGCCGCAGGCGGCCAGGCCGGCCGCCGAGCTGCTGGCCGCCTCCGCGGCCGACGTGCTCGTCGAGCTCACCGTGATGGGCGACCTCTCGGGCGTCGCCGCCGGCGCGACCACCTTCGTCCCGCCGGCGAGCGCCCACGTCCTCGAAGCGTTTCGGCTCGGCATGGACGTCGTCACCGCCAACAAAGGGCCGATCGCCTGGAGCTGGCCGGAGGTCTCAGCGGCTGCCGCCGCGAGCGGCCGCCGCATCCGCTTCGAAAGCACCGTCATGGACGGCCTGCCCGTGTTCAGCCTGCTCGAGTACACACTGCCCGACTGCACGCTGCTCGGCTTCGATGCCGTGTTCAACGCCACGACCAACTTCATCGTCGACGCCATGGGCACGGGGCGGAGTCTCGCCGACGCCCTCGAGCAGGTGCAGGCCGAGGGCTACGCCGAGGCTGACCCGAGCAACGACATCGACGGCTGGGACGCGGCCAGCAAGGCCGCGGCGCTGGCGAACGTGGCCATGGACGCCCGGATCACGCCGGCCGATGTGGACCGCGAGCGACTGTACGACGTGTCGCTAGAGCGCATCCTGCAGGCACGCGCCGCCGGCCGGCGCCTGCGGCTCGTGACGAGCGTGTGGCGCGAGTCGCCTGGCGGCGTCGCGCCCGGCGCCGGGCGAGCTTCGCCCGCCGGCCCCGGATCGGCCGGCCTCGTGCGCGCCCGCCTGCGCGCGATGGACCTCGATATCGAGCATCCCCTCGCGGCGCTGACCGGCGAGTCGCTCGGCGCCGTGCTGCACACCGACCTCATGGCCGACGTCGTCGTCAGCGAGCGCCATGGCCTGGTCCCCCAGACCGCCTACGGTGTGTACGCCGACCTGCTGCACCTGTGCCGGACGAGCTGACAGGGCCGGGCGCCGGCGCCCTGCACGCGCCGCCTCTCGCCGACGGCTTCTCCGGCGGATCGCCGAACGCCGTCGCCTCCGGCGGGCCGGGCGCAGCCCAGCGGAGGCCGTCGTGGCTCCGCGCCTTTCTCGCCTCCCTGCTCGTGCTCGTCGCCGGCACCACCCTCGGCGCCGCCGGCGTCCGCATCGAGCGCGCATCCTCGATCCACCCGCCGGCCGTCACCGAGACCAGCGCCGGCTGGCGCATCGGCGGTGGGCACGTCCGGGGGTTCAGCGGCCTCGCGCTGAACGGCCCGCGGCTGCTGTGGCAGAACGGCCCGTCGATAGAGTACGTCGACCTCGAATCCGGCAAGCTCCGCCTCCTGGGCCCGGGCCCGGGCATGCGAGCCACCTGGGCGCCGGCCGTCGGGGAGCGCTACGCGATCTGGTTCGAGGCCGAGCGCACCGAGAGTCTAGCCGCGCAAGCCGTTGCCTACGACACGCAGAGCGGCCGGCGGTGGACGGTGGCCGACGTCGGCTCCGTGTACTCGTACCCGTCGCTCTCCGGCGACACGGCCGTCTGGTGCTCGGCGACCCGGATCGGTGAGCCCCGCATCGGCGGCGTGCGCATCGCCGCCGGCACGCCGCTCGACGTAGCCGCAGAGTACGGCACGCCGGTCGTCTCCGACGGTCTGGTCGTCTGGGCGCGGGGCGCCAGCGGGCCGTTCACCGCACGCGAACTGAGCGGAGGCTCGCCGTGGCCGGTCGTGCCGGGCGGGCTCGGCGGCGAGCTGACGAGCTTCGCCCTCGCCGGCCGCACGCTGGTCTGGGGCCAGCTCGCGTCGAGCGGCGGACCCGGTACCGTCGCTGCCGCCTCCGTCGACGACGGCAAGACGCAGGTAGTCGTCACCGGCGTCGCCGGCCTCGCCGGCCCGGCCTTTGACGGCGTCACCGTCGTCTGGGCCGAGCAGGCCGGAGACGCGGCGACGTACCGCGTGATGGGCCGCCGCCTCGGCGGCGGCCCCGCTTTCGCGATCGCGTCCGTCGCCGCGCCGGTCACCGAGGTCGCCGTGAGCGGCGGGACCGCCGCCTGGATCGCGGGCGGCGGCGCGGCCTCCTGGATCGAGACCAAGGAGCTGCCCCGGTGAGCCTGCCGCGACCCGCCTGGAGGAGCCGGCCTCACCCCAGCCCGGCGCGCGAGCGGTTCTTGCTCCTCCTCCTGATAGAGCTGTGGCTGCTCAACGTCGCCGACCTGGCGCTCACCCGCTACGCGATCTGGCTCGGGTTCGCCACCGAGTCCAACGGTGTCATGGACTATTTTCTGCGCGCCGGCACCGCCCAGGCGCTGGCCTTCAAGATCGGCATCGTGACCGTCGGGGCGCTCCTTCTCTGGCGGCTCCGCGGCCACCGCGCGGCGGCCTTTGCCGCCGTTCTGCTGACCGGCGTTCTCGCCGCCGTTGTCAGCTATCAGGTGTTCTGGGTGCTGAACTTCTGAGCGCCGGCGCCGGCCGGCAGGGAGCGTTGCCACGCACCGTAGCGGGTGCTACCCTGCGCGCTACAACCAAGGATGTCTGGTTGAAGGTCGCGTGAGAGCCCGCCGCTCGCAGGAGTGAGCGGGCGCCGAAGGGGCAAGGCCGGCGTTGGATGCGCCACCGAAACTCTCAGGCCACCGGAGCGCGACCCGACGGGCCCCCTGGAACGCTGGGCACCGGTAGCTGCTCACTGCGGACAGGGTGATGGGACCCATCACCCTGTCCTTCGTCGCTCAGGAGGTGCGCACATGACCCAGCGTGAGTGGAGGGTCGTCAACCCCGGTGGCGCGCGGCGCGTCATCGTGACCAAAGAGCTCCCCGGCGAGCGCTGGCTGCGGCTTCTCGTCACCGCCGGTTGCAGGGTCGAGATCGCCCAGGGCGACGACATCCTGGGCCCGGCGGAGATCCGCTCCGCATGCGGCGACCACGTCGACGCAGCCATCGGGCAGCTCACGGAGAGCTGGTCGGCGCCACTGCTCGAGAGCCTCAAAGCCGCCGGCGCCTCCATCTACAGCCAGTTCGCCGTCGGCTACGACAACGTCGACGTCAGCGCCGCGACGCGCCTCGGACTCCCGGTGGGCAACACTCCCGGCGTGCTCACGGAGACGACGGCGCAGCTCGCCGTCGCCCTCACCTTCGCCGCGGCGCGGCGCGTTGCCGAGGGCGACCGCATGATGCGCGCCGGCGCCTTTGACGGCTGGCTGCCGAGCATGCTCCTCGGCAGCCTCATCTACCGTGCCACCCTCGGCATCGTCGGCGCCGGACGCATCGGCGCCACGTACGCGCGCATGATGGTCGAGGGCCACAAGATGGACCTCGTCTACTACGACGTGCGCCGCAACGAGGAGCTCGAGGAGTACGTCAACGACTATGCCGCCTTTCTCGTCGCGCACGGCGAGAAGCCGGTCACGTGCCGGCGCGCCGAGACCCTGCGCGAGCTGCTCGGCGCCGCCGACGTGGTGAGCCTTCACGCCGCGCTGACCGGCGAGACCCGCCACCTCATCGGCGCGCCCGAGCTCACGGCGATGAGGGAGACGGCGGTGCTGATCAACACGAGCCGCGGCCCGCTCGTCGACGAGGCCGCGCTGGTCGCGCACTGCCAGGCCCATCCGGCCTTTCGTGCCGGCCTGGACGTGTACGAGAACGAACCGGCCGTGGCGCCGGGACTCACCGAGCTGGCGAACGTCGTCATCGTCCCGCATCTCGGCTCGGCCACCACCTGGACGCGCGAGGGCATGGCGACACTGGCGGCGGCCAACGCCGCCGCGATCCTGCAGGGCTGGCCGGTCTGGCCGCCGGTCGCGAGCCGCGATGACATCGCGCCCTTTGTCGACGACCCGGAGCCGCCGCGGGCGGCGCCGAGCATCGTCAACGCCGACGACCTGGGGCTGCCGACATGGACGGCGTGAGCGCCGCGCTGTTGCGCGACCTCTTTAAGGCGGCGGTCGCGGCGGCCGACCCGGCGAAGCTGCTGCCCGGCCGGCTGCCGCACGCGCCGGCCGGCCGGACCGTCGTCGTCGGCGCCGGCAAAGCCGCAGCCACCATGGCGCGGGCCGTCGAACGGGAGTGGGACGGCCCTCTCGAAGGGCTCGTCGTCACCCGCTACGGGCACGGGGTGTCGTGCGTGCGCATCGAGGTCGTCGAGGCCGCACACCCGGTGCCGGATGCGGGCGGGCGCGAGGGGGGCCGGCGCATACGACGGCTTGGCCGCACCCACACCGCCCCCGCCCAGCGGGGGGG
>JBBQFA010000108.1:0-7912 GCA_038321515.1 Thermoleophilia bacterium
CGTCTCCCCCCCCCCCCGGGCGGCGGGCGCGGGCCGGCCCACGCGCGAGCCGGCGTGGGTATCGGCGGGCGGGCGCGCCCACCCGGGGGGGCCCGCCGCGCCCCACTCATCGACGCGGGCTCGCTCGCAGACTGCGGCGAGCGCCTCGGTCACGTCCGGCACGCCGTCACTCCTCGACGGTGCGCGCGCGCCGGCGCAGTATCAGGAGAACGACGCCGGCGACGAGCGCGACCGCCACGACGACGCCGAGGATGATGTAGGACGTCGAGGACGTGCCGGTCCCTGCCTCGGCGACCTTCGGCTCGACGTTCATGTACGCCCAGGGATACGTGGCGCTCACGACGGCCGGCCCCTTGCCGCCCAGGGCGCGCTCCCAGCCCTGCCACTTGTCGGTGTGGTACACCTGCAGCTTGTAGGGGTACGTCAGGACGATCGTGGCGGCGTCCTCGTACATCACCTGCTGCATCTGCCGGATGTAGTCGGCGCGCTGGTTGACGTCCAGCGTCTTGTTCTGCAGCTCGTTCAGGCCATCGTACTGCTGGTTGGACCAGGCCATCTCGTTCCAGCCCTCGATCTGGTCGGTCGTGAAACAGTCGAGCGTCTGCCCGGGGTCGAGGTAGCCGTCCCACTGCCAGATGTACGCGTCATAGTCCGGCTTGAAGGTGTCGCCGTCGTAGTTCCAGAGCAGGTCGAAGTAGACGGCGTTGTCGACGATCTGGTATTTGACGTCGATGCCGATCGCCTTCCAGTAGCCGGAGATCAGCTTGCCGGAGCGCTCAGCCTCAGGGCTCCGCGTGTTGGCCAGGAGGCGCAGCTTGATAGGCTTGCCGCCGTACTCACGGATGCCGTCGCCGTCGGTGTCCTTGTAGCCGCCGGCGTCGAGCATCTCGTTGGCCTTCTCGACGTTGTAGTCGCGACGCAGCGTCGCGTCAGGCTCCCAGTGGTAGTCTGGATCCTTCCAGCTGCCCGAGGGCATGAAGCTCCAACCGGGCAGCGCCAGACTCGAGTACGCCTGCGCGACGATGTTGTCTCGGTCGATGGCGTACTCGAGCGCGGCGCGGAAATCCTTGTCACGCAGCGCCGGATGACCCTTGGAGGGTCCCGTGTAACAGTTCAGGCCGATGTAGTCCCAGTTGCGCCACGTGTATGAGGCCGCTTCGAGGTTCGGGTCGTTCTTCAGCGAATCGAACTGGGCCGGCGGCACAAGGTACGCGGCGTCGATGGTGCCGGTCTTGAGGTCCTGCACCATCGTGTCCGAGTTCTTGTATGAGATGTAGAGGATCTCGTCGATCTTCGGCTTGCCGAGGTAGAAATCGGGATTGGCCTCCATCTTGAGGTATTCTGACCGCTTCCACTCCGTGACCTGGAACGGCCCGCTGCCGACGATGGGCGGGTTGTTCGGCCAGCTGGTGGTGGCCTTTTTGGGGTCGACCTTCGACCAGATGTGCTTCGGGAGGATCGGGATGAAGAGGCGCAGCAGGTTCGCCTTGGGCTCACTGCAGACGAACTTGGCGGTGTAGGGGTCGACGACCTCGACCTTCTTGATGCCCTGCGTGAAGGCGACGTAGGCGGACACCTCGTTCTCGATGATGAAGTTGTACGTCCACGCCACGTCCTCGGCGGTCAGCGGCTCGCCGTCGTGCCAGGTGATGCCCTCGTTCAAGTGGAACGTCCAGTCGAGCCCATCAGGCGCGACCTCCCAGCTCTTGGCGACGCCGTTGGATCCCGGGAGCATCGTCTCGGGGTCCACGTTGACGAGCAGCAGATACTCGTTGGCGTAGATCTCGTAGACGTTGTTGGTCCAGCCGATGAACGGGTTCATGTTGTCGAGGTCGCCTATCCAGCCGATCTTGAGGACGACCTTGTCCGCCGCCGGCGTCGCCGCCGAGGCGCCGCCGGCGGCGACGCCAGTCACTGTGGCGATCGCCACCAGTACCAGGATGACGAGCACTGCCCACCGTGATCCTGCACGCCTCAACGTCATACTGTCCCCCAGTCGTATCGGATTGGTCTGCACGAGCCCGCCGTCGCCGATGGGGCACCGAGGGTGGGGAGCGCCCGCTGCGGCTCGGCCGGGTGGTGTGGAGAACGGAGTTGCCGCTGTCCGCTGCACGACCCCCTGTCTCGCCGCCGTGCGAGCCCGGCGCGGCGGCGCGTTCGCGCGGTAACCTGCCTAACGAGCCAGCGAATGTGCGCACGTTAACACACCAAGCTCGCCACCACAAGGGTCGGGCGGTGAGCAGTCGGGGCGCCGGGAGACCCGCCTAGCAGGTCAGGCGCGCCCCCACGGGCAGGCGACTATGCAGACGCCGCAGACACCGCCGAGGTCCTCGTACTTCCAGGTCTCGACTTCACAGGCGGCGACGTCGTAGAGGGCCTCGCGCGGAAGGCCGGCCGACCAGTCGACGTCACGGCCAGCCCCGGCCGGACAGGCGTCGACGCAGCGCCGGCACGAGCCGCAGCGTCCGGTCGTGACCGGCTCGCCCGGCGGGAACGCGAGGTCGGTGAAGACCGTCGCCAGGCGCACGCGTGGCCCGTAAGCCGGCGAGACGAAGAGCGCCGTCTTGCCGATCCAGCCGAGCCCGGCCTGTGTGGCCGCCGTTTTGTGCGCGAAGACGTGCACGTTGCACCAGTCGTCGACTGCGTCGTACTGCTCTTCGGGGATCGTCGCCGGGACTGCGACGGCCTTGTATCCAGTCTCGCGAAGCGCGTCGGCGAGGCCAGTCGCCGCCGCGTTCAGCAGCGCGTTCACGCGGCGGTAGCCCGCGTAGTAGGCCTCGGTGGGGGCCGAGCGCATACCCTCGAGCTCGGTCGTATCGAACGTCGCGAGAAGCGAGATCGCCGTCGGCAGCGCGGGGGCCATGGGGAGTGCGGGCTCGTTTGACGCCACTCCCCAGGCGGTGACCCCTGCCGAGGTCAGGAACCCGTCGATGTCGACGGACGAGGTCTCTTGTGCCATCGGACGTGCCCCCTTAGAGTGGCTGTGTCATTCAGCCTAGAGTATGCGTCTGCCGCTGTCGAGAGGGTCGGCGAGAGGAGGGAGCATGCGCGTACAGGTGGAGTGGACGACGCGTGAGGAGCGGCAGCGTATCGTCGACGGGGCGCTCGCTCTTCTGGAAGGCGTCGGGATGCGGTACGGCGAAGGTGACGCCCTCAAGCTGCTCGCCCGGGCCGGTGCGCAAGTCGACGCAGAGCGCGGGCTGGCACGCCTCCCGCGCGAACTTGTTCTCGAAGCGCTGCGCGGCTGCCCGCGCGACATCGTTCTCGGCGGCGCCACGCCGGCGGACGACTGCCTGCTGACGGAGGGCGAGCCGCACTTCGTCAACTCTGGCTCGCCCACGACCATCCTCGACCACCGGACCGGCGTACGCCGTGCCAGCACTCTCGAGGACCTCCGCCAAGGGACGGTTGTTTTGGACGCGATCGCCTCGACCAGCATCATGTGGGCCATCGCGTCCGCCACCGACGTCACCTCCGGTGAGCGTCTCTTTCGCGAGATGGTCACGATGCTCATGTGGTCGCGGAAGCACGTGCAGCACGAGGTCGAGGGACGGTGGCAGGTCGAGCCGTTCCGGCGCGCGGCGGAGTTGGCCGGCGGGGACCTCGGGAGCCGGCCCCGCCTCAGCATCGTTTGCTGCACGGCGTCTCCGCTGCGCGCCCACCCTCAACTGCTCGACGCCTCGTCCGACCTCGCGGCCGTCGGCATCCCCGTCGTCGTGCTGCCGATGCCGATCGCGGGCGCGACAGCGCCGATCACGGCGGCCGGCAGCGCCACCATGAACGTCGCGGAGTTCCTGGGCGCGGCGACCGCCATCCGACTGGCAGCGCCGAACGCGAAGATCATCATGGGCGTCGGGACGGCGCACCTCGACATGCGGGAGACGACCTTCAGCTTCGGCGCCCTCGAGGCCGGCCTCGCGGCCGCGGTATGCGTGGAGGTGGCGCACGAGCTCGGCGTGCCGTGTCTCGCGCCCGCCCTCGCCACCGACGCCAAACACCCGGGCATCCAGGCGGCGTATGAGAAGGCGCTCAAGGGGCTCACCGTCGCGAGCACGCGTCCCGACCTTATGACCGGGGGAGTCGGCCTGCTGCAGGGCGCGGGCCTCGCATCGCTGCCGCAGGTCATCATCGACGACGAGATCGCGCAGATGATCCTGCGGATCCTGAAGGGCACCGAGGTGACGGACGAGACGGTCATGGCGGAGGCCATGCAGCGTGTCGGCACGGATGGCAACTACCTTGCCGAGCGCGAGACCCGCCGGCGCGTGCACAGCGGCGAAGTCTTCTTCCCGCTCGTCTCGGACCGGCGCTCCTACGAACAGTGGGAGGCGGCCGGAGGCGACGAGCTGGGCACGGCCGTTGCGCGCGTGGAGGCCCTCCTGGCGGAGGGGGACGCGCGCGGCCCGCTACTCGACGACACGCGGGTCCGTGAGCTGGAGGAGTGCGTCCGGGACGTCGTGCGACGGGAGGGGAGGACACGATGATGACTGACGGGCATGACCGCCAGGCGACCTCCGGCGTCTACTGGTTCGCCGGCGACGAGCGCTGGCGCCTGGGCGACATCACGCCCCTGATCACCACCGTCCGTGCGGACGTCTGCGTCGTCGGCGGGGGGTTCACCGGGCTCTGGGCGGCGCTCGCCGTCAAGCGAGAGGCCCCCGGCGCCGACGTCGTCCTGCTCGAACGCGAGTTCTGCGGCTCCGGCGCGAGCGGCCGCAACGGCGGCTGGGTCGAGGGACTCGAGCTCATGCTCCCGAACTTCATCGAGCGCTTCGGCGTGGAGGGCGCTCGGCGGGTGCTCGAGGCGTCGCTGAAGAGCCTCGAGGACATGCAGCGGGCGGTGCGCGACGGCGACGTCGACTGCGATCTCGATCTGCAGGGCGGGCTCATCGTCGCGACTTGCGAGGCGCACGCTGCCTGGTGGACCGACCTGCTGGCGGCGGCCGTCAAGATCGGGCGCGAGGACCTTTTCACCGTCATCTCGCGCGAAGAGGCCGCGGCGTGCTCCGGCGCGCCGAAGGCCTACGCCGGACTCCGCATCCGGCACGCCGGCAGTGTCCAGCCTGCCCTGCTCGCGCAGGGCCTGCGCAGGCTGACGCGCGAGGCCGGCGTGCACATCTTCGAGGCGAGCCCGATGACGAAGCTCCGGCGCTCGGCTCCAGCGGTCGTTGAGACCAGCGCGGGGCGGGTCGTCGCCGACCGCGTCGTCCTCGCCGCCGGGCCCTGGCTGGCCGCCATCCCCGAGCTTCGCCGAACGCTGTTCATCATCCCGTCGCACGTGGTCGCCACGGCGCCGGCGCCGGAGCTGCTTGACAAGCTCGGCTGGGCCCGCGGCGTGCCGTTCTCTGACGCGCGCGCGACCGTGCACTACGGGCAGCGCACCGCCGATGGCAGGCTGGTCTTCGGGCGGGGCGGCGGCCGCCTCGGGTTCGCCGGACGCGTCATCCCGGAGCACTTCCACGATGAGGGCGAGGTCCGCGAGATTGTCGAGGACATGCGCGCGCTGCTGCCCGACACGCACGGAGCGGGGGTGTTGTGGCAGTGGGGCGGGCCGGTCGACCGCGCGCAGCACGGCTACCCGTGGGTGGGCACGATCGGCAAGCACCGCAACGTCCACTACGGGGTCGGCTACTCTGGCAACGGGGTCGGTCCGTCACACCTCATCGGTCGCATCTTGGCCTCAGTGGCCCTCGGCGCCGGGGACGAGTACGCGTCGTCGCCGCTCGCGAGCGAGCCGCCCTCCTATCTGCCCATGGAGCCACTGCGTTCGATGGGGGCGCGCACGGTGCGAGCGGCCGTCAAGCGCTGCGAGGACCGCGAGGAGCAGGGACTGGATCCTGACTGGCTGTCGCGGCAACTGCGCAAGGGCCTCGGGGTCTCGGTGCCCAAGGGGGTCAGGCTCCACTGGGAGGAGCGAGATTCCGGATCGGGCCGCGGGGCTTCTGTCCGTCACTCCGGGGGCAGAGACGACCGGGGAGTGCAGTAGTGAGTCTGCTGATTGCTACGGTTCCTCGTCCCGTTGAACGTCGAGGAGCTACTCGAGAAGACGTGGTGAGCGCATGACGGATAAACGTCGCTGGGCGAATTTGAGCGGGTGGAATGGACGGCTGCAATTGATGCCAGCGAGAGGCACCCATACCCACCCGTCCCGCGTGTCAAGTGCCATCGCACGCATTTGGGTTGCAGAAGGATTCCACAGCGGTCGCACGCGACCCAGCTGCAAGGCCGGCTTCTACCACGGCCTCCGCGGCGCCATGGCCGATCCGCGGGCGATCTCCCTGATCGAAAGATACGCGTACTTCTGGCAGGCCGTCGGTCAGGTCGCTGGAGCGCTGATGCGGCAGAAGACCCTGACCGGGGCGAAGGTCGAGGCGCTCGTCCGCATCGCGCAGGACCAGGGGCAGCACGCTCCACGCGGCGAGCCCAAGACCCCCTGACAGCGCCTTCGAGACGCCTGCGTAGGGGTATCCACACAGAGTAGTACGCACGAGTCCGACGACATGACCGGGGATGCCGCGAGTATCTGTCGATTCGGTCGCGCTGAGCCGGGTGGCTGTGAGGCCAGACGCAGAAGACGAAGCAGACGCAGCCGACGCAGACTCCGGCGCCCTGCGCTTCGGTCACGTACCGCCGCCCCCGTGTCTGTTCGTCGAGCCGAAGCTCAAGTCCGCCGGCTGGTAAGACATGCCCCACCCCTCAGGAGCGGGTAACGTTCACTGACGGGCGCATCATCGTCGCCGGTCAGAAGGCACGCCGTCGCCCTGATAAGCGCGCCGACTACATTCTCAGGTTTTCGCCCCATATCCTGGTCGCCAAATTCAACTACACTGCGATCTGCCGACATCATCGAGGGACTTCTCGAGGAGCATGGGTGACGACTGATTGGCTGGACCTGGCGTCCGAGGCCGTCGGCATCGAGTTCGGCTGGCGTCACGTCGCGGGCTGTGGCTGCCGCGTGTGCTCCGGCACTTACCTCAGAGATGAGCAGCCCGCGTGCCGTGAGGTAGAGGCGGCCTGAGCAACCCAGCGACCCCGGGCGACGGCGGCCGCGCAGCACGAAAGGGGACCCATGGGGTCGTTCACGAGAGATCAGGTCAGCGAGGCCGCCTGCCCCGCGTGGTGGCGGCGCTCCCAGTTTCTCGAACCCAGCTTTTACTTCGACGGCGCCGCCTTCCACTTCGTATCGCCCATCGGGGAGTACTCGCCGGCCGCCCACTATCAGGTGCCGGAGAGCGGCTGGGAGCATCACACAACCTGCAGCTGCGAGTTCTGCGGCAGGTCCTCGCGCAGCGCTGTGCATGGTGAGCGATCCGCCTCGCACGAGACCTAGGACTGTCTGCCGGAGGGTCCGGCTGGCGGTCACCCAGACGGTGGCGGCTCTCCTTGCGTCGCCGGTGTCTCTCGGGTGATGAGGTTGAGGCGGTCGTCACGGACTGCGGAGTGACCTGCGAGCGCCCGTGCTCTCCCTCCGAGATGCGAACTTGACCCCGACGGCGATGACCTCCAGGCGTGATCTCGCCCAGGAGCCAGTTGACCTCCGCCCATCGCCGGAGACGATCCGCTTCCCCGGCTTCTCACCAGCCGACTGCTCCCCGGATTGCTGCGCCGGAGGTGGCTCTGGGACCAAGATGGGAAGTGGACCGATGAATGGGGTCTCGTCCCACCTACTTCCCCGGCGGGCGATACGCGATCGATGACGCTTGCTTCAGGGCGCCAAGCGTCTCTTCGACGGTAGACAGAACGATCGTCTGAATGGAGCTCAAGGCTCCGCCAGCACCGATCGCGATCGCCACAGCCGCCATCGAGACGTTATCCGGCGCCTCCCACAGGTTGTAGCCATCGTGTTCGCCGAACGCGTACCAGAAGCCGTGTAGCGTGCCGCCGACCGCCTCGATGTACTGCCTAGCCGCGG
>JBBQFA010000109.1:0-7885 GCA_038321515.1 Thermoleophilia bacterium
TTGGCGGCGGTGCTCGTGGCCGGTGGCCTGCAGGTGGTCCTGGCCCTGGCGCACGGGGCGGTGAGCTGGCCAAGGTGGTCCCGTGTGGCCACGGGCTCCGTAGTGCTTCTCCTGCTCGGCATCGCCTTGATCGTCGGCCCGGTCAGGTTTCTCGAGGCCCGCGGCGGGACGACCTGGGTCAACGACCGGGCCCACGCGCTGCTCACCGACAGCGACACCAGCGGCGCGGGTGATTCGCCCGGCCGGCTGGTCTCGGTCAACACCGGCCGGCCGCCGCTGTGGCGTGAGGCGCTCGACCAGTCGGCGTACGTCCGTGCGAGCGGCACCGGAGCCGGCACGTTCCCCCTCACGCACTATCGCTTTCGGACGACTGGCGGCGTCGTCAAGCACGCCCACAGCCAGTGGTTCAACGTGCTCAGCGAGCTGGGTGTGGTCGGGCTGGTCCTTTTCGTGATCGCCATGGCGCTCTGCGTCGCCGTGATGATCGGCAATCCGTTTTCCCGGCGGCGCGACCCGCTGCACCCCCTGCTCGTCGCGATGCAGGCAAGTGTCATCACCTTCTTTGTTCACATCTCCTGGGACTGGGACTGGGACATGGCGGCGATCGGGACGCTTGTCTTCGTGTTCATCGCCGCTTGTGCCGCCTACCGGATGACCCGGGCCGCCGACGCGCGCCGTCGCTCACGGCGGGCCGAGGCAGCGGTCGACGCGACTTCCGGCGACGCAGGGGCCGATGACGCAGAGACCGGCGAAGCAGTGACGGGCGATGCAGGGGCCGAGGATGCAGAGGCCGGCGAAGCAGAGGCCGGCGACGCCGGCGGAGCGCAGGAGCCGCGGCGCCGTCGCGGCGCGGGGTGGGCGCCGCGAGTCGTCGCCAGCGCGGCGCTCGTGTTGCTCGCGCTCAGCTGGATGCCCCCGTATCTCTCGGGTCGCGACGAGAGCGCGGCCCTCGCGGCGGCGAGCGAAGGCGACGTCGCGAGCGCCCTTGGCCACGCGCGGCGCGCGGCGCGACTCGACCCCCTGGCGGCGAACCCACTGCTGACCGAGGCGATCCTGTTGCAGCAGCAGGGCCGCATCCGCGACGCGCTGGCCATGATCGAGGAGGCGACCCGGCTGCAGCCCGACAACTACGAGGTCTGGTACCAGCTCGGCTTGCTGCAACTCAAGGCGCTGGGGCGCGAAAAGGAGGCGAAAGCCGCCTTCAAACGCGCCCTCGCTCTCAACCCGCTGGACTCGGGCAGCCGAACCGAACTCGGGACGATCGGCCACTGAGACCGGCCGCGGCGGCGCCCTCGCGCCCGGGCCGCGGCCACGCCTGTGGTAGACTCTCGCCCGAAAAAAGGGGGGCTTCCCCACACCTGCAACGGAGGTGTTGTTCCGTATGGATACCGCTCCCCTCGGGGTCGTCGGCACCGGTTACGTCGGGCTCGTCTCCGCCGTGTGCTTCGCCCATCTCGGCCACGATGTCGTCTGCATGGACGTCAACGAGGCCAAGATCGCCAGGCTCGAGGGTGGAGAAGTACCCATCTACGAGCCCGGCCTCGAGAAGCTCATGGCCGACAACGCCGGTCGCATGTCGTTCACCACCTCCTACGACGAGCTTCTGGCGGCCTGTCATATCCTGTTCATCGCCGTCGACACGCCGCCGTCGCCCTCGGGTGACGCCGATCTCTCTCGCGTCCAGCACGCGACCCGCGAGATCGCGGCGCGCGGCGGCGAGCGCCTGCTGGTCATGAAGAGCACCGTGCCGGTGGGCACTGGGGAGAAGGTCATGGCCGACCTCGGGGCCCTCGGCGCGACGGGCATGACCTACGCCTCGAACCCGGAGTTCCTGCGCGAGGGCGCCGCCATACAGGACTTTCTCGAACCGGACCGCATCGTCATCGGCGCCTTTCGCGCCGAGGACGGCGACGCCGTCGCGGCGCTGTACCGCGGCATCGACACCGACGTCGTGCGTACCAGCGTCCCCACCGCCGAGATGGTGAAGTACGCCTCCAACGCCTTTCTCGCCACGAAGATCTCGTTCATCAACGAGATCGCCAACGTATGCGAGCAGGTCGGCGCCGACGTGCGCACGGTGGCGCACGGCATGGGGCTCGACCACCGCATCGGGCCGCATTTTCTGCAAGCCGGTATCGGCTACGGCGGCTCCTGCTTTCCCAAGGACGTCCAGGCGCTCAAGCAGCTGGCCGGTAACAGCGGCTACCACTTTCAGCTGCTCAACGCGGTCATCGAGGTCAACGCCCTGCAGAAGCGCCGCGTCGTCGGCAAGCTCAAGGATCGCCTCGGCGGCCTGCGCGGCAAGACGATCGCGCTGCTCGGCCTCACCTTCAAGCCGCAGACCGACGACCTTCGTGAGGCGGCCTCCATCGTCCTCGCCGGCCGCCTCATCCACGAGGGGGTGCACGTCAAGGCTTACGACCCGATGCTCGACGCCGGCGACCACCCGCTCTTTCCGGGAGTCGTCATCTGCGAGGAGCCGCTCGAGGCGCTCGACGCTGCCGACGCCGCCGTGCTGGTCACCGAGTGGCCCGAGTTCGGCCGCCTCGACTGGAAGGCCGCCGCCGCCGTGATGACGCGGCCGCTGCTCATCGACGGACGCAACTTCGTCGACCCCGGTGTGGCCGCCGCCGCCGGGATCGAGTACGAGGGCATCGGCCTCGGCGACGAGCTGCCGGCTCTCGGCGCCGGCTGAGACGCATCGCATGAGCTCGGCGCGTGTGATCCCACGGCAGGCCGTCATCCTCGTCGGCGGCGAGGGCAAGCGGCTGCGCCCGGTGACCTCCCGCGTGCCCAAGCCGGTGGCGCCGGTGGTCGAGCGCCCGTTCGTTGCCTACATCCTCGACAACCTGGCGCGACACGGCGTCGAGCGCGCCATCTTCTCGACGGGGTTCCTGGCGGAGGCGATCGAGGCGGTCGTCGGTGACGGGTCCGCCTATGGTCTGCGGGTCGAGTACGCGGTCGAGGACGAGCCCTTGGGCACGGCCGGCGCTATCGCCAACTGTGAGGACCGGCTCCACGACGGCAGCTTCTACGTGTTCAACGGCGACGTGCTGAGTGACGTCGATCTTACGGCGCTCGCTGCGACTCACGCCGAAAAGGGCGGCATGGGCACGATCTTTCTCACGCCTGTCGACGACCCGCGGCGCTACGGCCTCGTCGAACTGCGCGAGGATGGCGGGGTGGCGAGCTTTCTCGAGAAACCCGGGGAGTGGGAGGGCACCGCGCTCATCAATGCCGGGGTGTACGTCCTCGAGCCGGAAGTGCTCGAGATGATACCTCGGGGGCGTCTGTTCTCGATCGAACGCGGCGTCTTCCCGCCGTTGGCGGCGGCCGGCTCACTGTACGGCTACGTCGATCGCGGCTACTGGCGCGACATCGGTACGCCCGACAGCTACCTGCAGGCGCACTTCGACATCCTCGAGCGCAGGGTCGACACGAAGATCGCCGAGGCTCTCGGTGACCAGTATCTCTACGTGTCGCCGTCGGCCACGGTCGACGCGCGCGCCCGCGTCGTGCCGCCGTGTTTCGTCGCCGACGAGGTGAGCATCGCCGCCGGCGCCAGGGTCGGCCCTCTGGCCGTGCTGGGCGCCCGGAGCGTGGTCGCCGAGGGCGCGAGCGTCGTCGAAGCGGTCGTCCAGGCGGGCGTCACGATCGGCGCTCACGCGCAGGTGGAGGGGAGCATCCTCGTGCGCGGCAGCAGCGTCGGCGCCGGCACGCAGTTGAACGGCGCCGTGCTTGGTGAGGGCTGCGTGATCGGGGCCGGCAATCGGCTGGCCGGCGGCATCTGCGTGTATCCCGACACGGAGCTACCCGACAACTCGATCCAGTTCTACGAGCAGCTTCGCGGCAGGGAGGGCACATGACGATCCCCGACGGCATCTTCAAGGCCTACGACGTGCGCGGATTGTATCCACAGGAGCTCGACGAGGACGCGGCGGAGCGCATCGGCTGCGCCCTCGCGCGGCAGCTCGGCGCCTCCCGGCTCGGCGCCGGCATGGACCCGAGGCCGTCGTCCGCGGGTCTGCTCGAGGCGTTCGCCGCCGGGGCCGCGGCCGCCGGCGCCTCGACCGTCGACTTCGGCCTCGTGCCCACCGAGATGGTGTACTTCGGCGTCGCCTCGCGGGGGCTCGACGGCGGCGTCATGGTGACGGCGTCGCACAACCCGCCGCAGTACAACGGCATGAAGCTCGTGGGTGAAGGGGCGCTGCCCCTGAGCGGCGATGCCGGGATCCCGGAGCTCAAGGAGCGGAGCCAGGCGCTCGAAGCACTGCCGGCGAGCATCGCCGGCGGCGCCCTCGAGCGCCTCGACCTCTATCCTGCCTACGTCGAGCATCTCCACGATCAGGTCGACGTGTCCGCCTTCAAGCCGTACAAAGTCGTCATGGACGCGGCCAACGGGGTCGCCGGCAAGCTCGCGCCACGGGTGTTCGACGGCTCTCCCATCGAGCGCGTCGAGATGTACTTCGAGGTCGACGGCACCTTCCCCAATCACGCGCCCAACCCGCTGCTCGAGGAGAACAGCCGCGAGATCCGCCGGCGCGTCGTCGCCGAGAAGGCGGACCTCGGCATCGCCTGGGACGGCGACGCCGACCGCTGCTTCTTCATCGACGAGGCCGGCGAGTTCGTGCCCGGCGACTTCGTGACCGCCCTGCTCGCCCAGGCGCTGCTGCTCAAGAACCCGGGCGCGGCGATCCTCTACGACCTCCGCGCCAGCCGCGCCGTGCCAGACGTGATCCGCGCGGCCGGTGGCGTGCCGCTGCTCAACCGCGTCGGGCACGCCTTCTTCAAGCAGCGCATGCGCCGCGAGAAGGTCCTCTTCGGCGGCGAAGTCTCCGGCCACTACTACTTCGCCGTCAACTACAACGCCGACTCGGGCTTCATCCCGGCGCTGCTCATCCTCGAGCTCCTTTCGCAGAAGGGCGCGACCATGGCCGAGCTGCTCGAGCCGCTGCGCACGAAGTACTTCATCAGCGGCGAGATCAACTCCGTGGTCGACGACGTGCCGGCGGCGCTGGCGCGCATCGAGGCGCGGTTCGCCGACGGCGAGATGACCAGGGTCGACGGCATCTCCGTGGATCATGAGCACTGGCACTTCAACGTGCGAGCCTCCAACACTGAACCCCTGCTGCGTCTCAACCTCGGCGCCGACTCGCAGGCGCTGATGGAGGAGAAGCGCGACCTGGTGCTCGGCGCCATCCTCGAGGCCTGACGTGGCGGGCGCCATCGATCTCGGGCCGGCGCGCGTCGCCGAGCTGGACGCCGCAGATATGCTCGGCGCTATCGCCGGCCTGCCGCGGCAGTTGAGTGAGGGCTACGTCGCGGCTCGCGAGCGCCTTGCCGGCGCCTTTTTCGGGACCTTCCCCGCGATCCCGCCGGCCGAGCCCGACGGGCTCGTCGTCTGCGGCATGGGCGGCTCGGCGATCGGCGCCGACCTCATCCTCGCCTGCCTGCCGGACCTGGCCGTGCCGGCCGCCGTCGTACGCGGCTACGACCTGCCGGCGTGGGCCGGCCCGGACACGCTGGTCGTCGTCGTCAGCTACTCGGGCGAGACCGAGGAGTCTCTGGCCTGCGCGACGCAGGCGCGGGCTCGCGGTTGCGCCCCGGTATGTGTCGCCTCGGGCGGGCGCCTCGCGGCCTTCGCCGGCGCCGAGGGTCTCCCGCTCGTGATCGTCCCCGGGGGAGGGCAACCGCGTGCCTCCGCCGGCTACCTCTCGCTGCCGCTGCTGGCGACGCTCGAGGCTGCGGGCCTGTGTCGCGAGCATGCCGGCGACGTCGCCGGGGCGGCCGCGCAGCTCGAGGCCGACAACGAGCTGCTGGGCCCGGCCGCGAGCGATGCGGACAACCCTGCCAAGACCCTGGCCCGCCTGCTTGAGAAGCGTCTCGTCGTGGTGTATGGAGCCGGGCACACGGTGCCCGTAGCCCGGCGCTGGAAGGGCCAGATCAACGAGAACGCCAAGGCTCCGGCGTTCTTCAACGAGCTCCCGGAGCTCGATCACAACGAGCTCATGGGCTGGACGAGCCTGCCGCACGTGACCGCCTCGACCCTGGCGCTGTTCCTCGGCGACGAGGCGGGCGACCCGCGGCTCGCCCGCCGCGCCGCTCTGACGGCGCGTGAGTACGAGGCGCTCGGCGTCGCCACCGAGCAGGTCGCGGCGCGCGGGGCGTCGCGCCTGGCGCGCCTCTTCTCACTCGTGCAGCTGGGTGACTACGCCTCCTTCTATCTTGCTCTTCTCTACGGCGTCGACCCCACCCCCGTCGACGCCATCGAGGCCTTCAAGGCCAGGCTCGCCGCCGCCGGTGACTGACGGCATGCCCGGCGTCGCCGTCGCGCTGGTGCTGACCGCCGACGAGGCGGTGTCACGCCGAGTCGGTGAGGCTCTGTTCCCCGAGGCCGACCAGCGGGCCTTGACTCGTGCCGAGCTTCGTCCCGCCGCGCCGTTCACCGGCCTGCTCTTCGCCCTCCTTGCGGCGCAGTCGCGCGGCAGCTCCGTCGGCCTCGTGGTGCCGGTGGTCTGGCGCGGGCCGACCGGCGGAGCCGGCACCTCCGCGCCGGAGCAGCCCGGACCGTCCGATCTCTTCGCGATCTGCGACCACGTCAACCTCAAGCTCGGCGGCCCGCTCAGCGGCCGCTGGCCGCCCGGGGTGCCCCGCGACTTCCCGAGCCTGACCGGCATATATCAACCCGCCGTCGTTCGTGCCCGCGGGGGGGCTCGGGTATACTCCTCCGGCGTCGTCGCGGCGGGCGTCTCCGGCGTCCCGGAGCTCTCGCCCTTCGAGGCTCGAGCGGTGCGCGAGGCGGGCTTTCTCGCCGTCTCGGACACCCTCGTCCCAGCCGCCATCGTCGCCGCGTACTATGGATTGAAGCTGGCCGCCTGCGGAGTCGCGTGGGCCCCGGCAGCCGACAGAGAGTGAGGCTTCAGTTGAGCAACGACTACGACATCAAGGACATCGGTCTCGCCGCGGAGGGTGTACTCCGCATCGAGTGGGCGGATATGCACATGCCGGTGCTCAGGGCCATCCGCGAGCGCTTCGAGAAGGAGAAGCCGCTCGAGGGTATGCGCATCGGCGCCTGTCTGCACGTCACCACGGAGACGGCCGGCCTCATGCGCACGCTGGTCGCCGGCGGCGCCGACGTCGTGCTTTGCGCCAGCAACCCGCTGAGCACGCAGGACGACGTCGCCGCGGCGCTCGTCAAGGAGTACGGCGTGCGCGTCTACGCCATCAAGGGCGAGGACGACGAGACGTACTACGCGCACATCAACGCCTGCGTCGACCACCGCCCCAACATCACCATGGACGACGGCGCCGACGTCATCGGCGTGCTGCACGGTACGCGTCCCGACATGGCCGCCGACATCATCGGCGGCACCGAAGAGACCACCACCGGCGTCATCCGTCTCAAGGCGCTCGAGGCCGAAGGCCGCCTCATGTTCCCGATCGTGGCCGTCAACGAGGCCAACACCAAGCACATGTTCGACAATCGCTACGGCACCGGGCAGAGCACGCTCGACGGTGTGATCCGCGCCACCAACATCCTCATCGCCGGCAGCACCGTCTGCGTCGCCGGCTACGGCTGGTGCGGCCGCGGCCTCGCGCTGCGCATGAAGGGCCACGGCGCCGACGTCATCGTGCTCGAGGTCAACCCGCTGCGCGCCCTCGAAGCCGTCATGGACGGCTTCCGCGTCATGCCGGTCGCCGAGGCCGCCAAGGTGGCCAAGCTGTTCGTCACCGCCACGGGCGACATCCACGTGCTACGTGGCGAGCACTTCGCGGTCATGCAGGATGGCGCCATCATCGCCAACACCGGTCACTTCAACGTCGAGATCGACATCCCGGCCCTAGAGAAGCTCTCCGTGAAGAGGCGCACCGTGCGCGAGTTCGT
>JBBQFA010000110.1:0-7746 GCA_038321515.1 Thermoleophilia bacterium
GAAGGAGAGTATAGGCGCTCGCGCCCCGGACGGTCAACGCGCGCCTGGGCGCCCACACGAAGGGGGCCGGCATAACGATGGGCGAGTCAGCGTTTTGCGTGACCCGCCCACCGGCGGCGCCCCCTTCAGTGCCTCATCTCGCCGAGGCGGTGGTCTGCAGAGACCGTGGCGCCGACTAGTACTCTCGCGAACGAGTATAGGCCCGGCCCGCCGGTGGTACAACGTTGTTTGCACGCGGAAACGGTGACGATCAGGAGGCCGGGATGACGGCGCGTATCCTCGTCGGCAGCTGTTCGTGGACGGACCCGACGCTCATCATAAGTGGGCGCTTCTACCCGCCGGGCGTGAACAGCGCCGAATCCCGGCTCCGCTACTACGCGGAGCAGTTCCCCATCGTCGAGGTCGACTCGACGTACTACGCGCCGCCGTCGGCGCGCAACAGCGCGCTCTGGGCGGCGCGCACGCCGACGGACTTCGTCTTCAACTTCAAGGCGTTCGCCCTGCTCACAGGCCATCCCGCCCGCGTCGACCGGCTGCCCGCCTGGCTCAGGGACGGCCTGGGCGCAACCACGCTGGCGAAGAAGAACGCCTATCTCAAGGACTTCGCCGCCGGCGACGTCGAGCGGCTCTGGCGGGCGCACCGCGACGCGCTCGAGCCGCTCGCGGCGGCCGGCAAACTCGGCGCCGTCCTCTTTCAGTTCCCGCCCTGGTTCGTGCGCTCCGACGAGCACGCCGACTATCTGCGCGCCCTCCCCGAGCGCCTCCCGCGCTGGACGCTGGCGGTCGAGTTCCGCGGCGGCGGCTGGCTCGACGACTCCGCCGCCGCGGCGACGCTGCGCCTACTCGAGGAGGTCGGCCTTGCCTACGTGAGCGTCGATGAACCGCAGGGCTTTCGCTCGAGCACGCCGCCGCTGGTCGCCGCGACCTCCCCGCTGGCCATTCTCCGGCTGCACGGACGCAACGCCGAGACTTGGGACGCCCGCACCAAGGTCGCGTCAGACCGCTTCAAGTACCTGTACTCCGACCGGGAGCTCGAGGAGCTGTCGCGGCGCGTCCGCGATCTCGCCGGCGGGGCCGCGAACGTCCACGTCCTCTTCAACAACAACTTCGAGGACTGGGGCATGCGCAACGCCCGGCGTATGGCCCAGATCCTGGGGACGGACCAGGGGTCGGCGGCGGCGCAGCTCGAACTCCGGTGAACGCGAAGACCGGAGCCGGACGCTCGCCTGCTGGAGGACGGACGGCTATCATTGCGCGAGCGGATCCCTTCTCCCCGGCGCAAGGATGGTGACGGTGGCCACGCACGGCCTGCACGCCAACGACTGGCACGCTCTGCAGAACGAAGTCGTCGACCTGTTCACCGCGCTGCTTCGGGTCGACACCACCAACCCTCCCGGCAACGAGACCGCCGCCGCGCTCGTGCTTCGCGAGTATCTGGCCGCCAACGGTATCGACAGCACGCTGGTCGGGGAGCTGCCCGAGCGGCAGAACCTGGTGGCGCGACTCAAGGGCACGCGGCCCGGCCCCACGCTCACCCTCATGGGCCACCTCGATGTCGTGCCGGCGGACGCCGGCGAATGGAGCGTGCCCCCCTTCGCCGGCGTCGTGAAGGACGGCTACGTCTGGGGCTGCGGCGCGGTCGACATGAAGAACCAGGTAGCAGCCGAGGCCGTGGCGCTGGCGCGCCTCAAGCGCTCGGGCGCCGAGTTCGCCGGCACCATCAAGTACGCCGCCACCGTGGACGAGGAGGACGGCGACCACTGCGGCGTGCAGTGGCTCTGCGCGAACCATCCGGAGCACCTGCGCTGCGACTATCTACTCAACGAGGGCATGGGCGGCCTCTGGCTGCCGGTCGGCGGCAACAAGGTGTTTCTGCTGGCCGCCGGAGAAAAGGCGTTCGCCCAGTTCCGCATCCGCACCCGCGGCCGCGGCGGCCACGCCTCGGTGCCGGAGAAGGAGCACAGCGCCGTCATCGACCTCGCCCGCGCCGTGGTCGCCCTCGGCCTTGCCGACCTGCCCGTGATCGTCTCGGACATGACGGCGCGGTTCATCGACGCGGTCGTCACCGATGTCGGGTTGCGCGCGCGCCTCAAGGCGCCCCCGACGGCGCGCGCCGCCGCCGCCGAGCTCCGCCGGCTCGACCCGGTCGTGGCCGGGCTGGTCGAGCCACTGCTCGGCGCCACCTTCACGCCCACCGTACTGAAGGCCGGCCAAGCGGTGAACGTGATCCCGACCCGCGCCGAAGTGCAGATCGACTGCCGCATCCTCCCCGAGATGACGCTGGACGGGACGCGCGAGCTCGTCGCGAGCATCCTCGACCCGCTCGGCATCGAGTGGGAGTTCGAGTGGATCGACGTGACCACACCCAACGCGTCGCCGGCTCCGACCGCTCTCAGCGAGAGCATCGCACGGGTCCTCCTGGGCGACGTGCCCGACGCCGTGCTCGCGCCGATGTGCTCCGGGAGCTTCACCGACTCGCGCTGGGTGCGCGAGGCGTTCCCGGACTGCGTCGCCTACGGGTTCGCCCCCTTCATCGCCGAGAGCCTCCACGCCATGGACGGCGGCCGCGACCACGAACCCGACGAGCGCATCCTCGTCGAAGACGTCACCTATCAGGCGCTGTTCTTCGAGCGACTCGCGCGGGACCTGCTCGCATGACCGCCGCGCCGCGGGACCGCGGGTGACGCCCCCTCTGAAGCCCGAGGACCTTCGCGCCCGCTTTCGCGGCGCGCTGCTGGGCCTCGCCGTCGGCGAGGCCCTCGGCGCGCCGGCCGAGTTCCTCACCATCGCTCAGATCGTCGAGCGCTACGGCGTCATCAGCGAGATGGTCGGCGGCGGCGTCTACGAGGTGGAGCCCGGCGAGGGCACCGACGCGACCGAGATGATGCTGTGCCTCGCCGAGAGCCTCGCCGACAACGAAGGCTTCGCGCCCGAGGACATCATGGAGCGCTACAGCGCCTGGTTGCAGAGCCAGCCACGGCACGTGAGTCTCACGGTGCGCGCCGCTCTGATCAGCTACCGCTCCGGCACCCACTGGGACGTGGCTTCGCGCCGTGCCTTCGAGATCCTCGGCGGTCCCACCGCCGGCAACGGCAGCCTCATTCGCTGTGCCCCGCTGGGCCTTCTCTACTCCGGCGACGCCGAGACACGGCACGAGCTCTCGCACCGGGAGTCCACGCTCACCCACTTCGACCAGCTCGCCGGCTGGTCGTGCGCCGCCTGCAACGACCTCATCACGGCGGCGCTGCACGGCGACGTCCGCGAGCAGGTGCCGGCGATCGCCCACACCTTCGACGAGGAGGACAGGCGGGTCAGCGCGATCCTCCGGGACACGCTGGCGGCCGAGGCCGAGGAGATCCGCAGCTCGTCGTTCGTCCTCGACACGCTGCAGGCAGGGCTGTGGACGGTGCTGCACACGGCCGACTACGAGCACGCCGTGACGGTCGCCGTCAACATGGGCAACGACGCGACCGCAGCCGGCGCGGTCACCGGGGCCTTGGCCGGCGCCGTCGCCGGAGAGTCGGGGATCCCGGCGCGCTGGCTCGAGGCGCTGCCGGTGCGCGAGCGCGTGACGGCGGTCGCCGACCGGCTCGCCGATCTCGCCGGCGTCTGAACACCCAGGCACAGGTTGACGCGCTTTCGTTCACTCTGTAGTTTACGTCGCTGATGTTGTGTACGTGACCTCGGCGAAGGGGCCTGAGTGGACGATCAGGAGAAGAGCCGGCAGAAGCGTCTGCTGGCCGAGGAATTCGGGCTCCTGTTCGAGGAGATGGGCCACACGCGCATGGACGGCCGCATCTCGGCGTGGCTGCTGCTCTCCGACCCCCCCGTGCAGTCGCTGACCGAGATCGCTGACGCCTTGGGCGTGAGTAAGGCGTCGGTGAGCACGGCATCGCGGTCGCTGCTCCAGGCCGGGATGGTCGAGCGCGTCGGTGAACCCGGGCGACGCGGCGACTCCTATCGCTCGCTTCCCGGCAAGCTGGAGGACCTGCTGCAACTCGAGCACATCGAGACCCTCGGCCGCCTGGTCGACCGCTGCCTCGAGCTCGTCACCGACAAGGACCAGACCCAGTCGAACTACGCGCTGCTTCACGAGTTGCGCGCCTTTCTGAGCTTCTTGCAGACCGAGATCCCCGGGCTGATGGCCCGCTGGCAGGCGCGCCGCGCCGCCCTGATCACCGGAGCGGCCAACGCTCGCCCGGACGACACCCCCGAGTACGGAGGAACCCAGTGAGCTGGCTCACCAAGATGTCACTGCGCAACCGCTCCATCGTCGGCCTCGCCATGCTGGCCGTGATCCTCGTCGGCGTCTTCGCCGTCACGTCGCTGAAGCAAGAGCTCATCCCCAACCTCACCTTCCCGTACCTCACCGTACTCACCGTCGACCAGGGCGCCTCCCCTGCTGACGTGGAGCGCAACGTGACGACGCCGGTCGAGCAGGCGCTCAAGACCTCGAGCGGCATCAAGGAGTACGACTCGTTCTCGAACGACGGCATGAGCATCGTCACCGTGCAGTACGAGTTCGGCACCGACATGAAGGCCAAAGAGGCTGAGATCCAGCAGGCCGTGTCCGGAGTCCAGCTGCCGCCGACGGCGCTTGCGCCCGAGGTCGCCGTCCTCAACTTCGGCTCCATGCCCGTCGTGCAGCTCGCCGTCTCCTCGTCACTCCCGCCCCAGGAGCTCGCCGCCCTGCTCGGCACGCGCGTCGTGCCGCGTCTGCAGGCGATCGGGGGCGTGCAGGCGGTCACTCTGTCGGGCGTGCAGCAGATGCAGCTCGCCATTCAGCTCGAGCCCAAGCAGGTGGCGGCGCTCGGAGTCACGCCGGCGCAGATCACGACGGCGCTGAGCCAAGCCAACATCACCACCGGGGCTGGCAGCGTCATCTCGGGCAGCATCGTGTACCCCATCACCGTCAGCGCCAAGGCGGAGACCGTCAAGGCGATCGAGGACCTCGTGCTGCCGTCGGCCGCCACGGCCGCCGCATCCGCCGGCGGTTCGGCCGCCGGCGCGGACGCGGCCGCGAGTGCGGGCGGCGCCGATACGCTCTCGGCCGCGGCCTCCGGGCCGCTCGACGGCCCCGTGACCCTCGGCGACGTCGCGAGCGTGACGATCGCGCCGGCGCCGCTGACCGCGGTGACGCGCACCAACGGCCGCGCCACCATCGGCATCTCGGTGAGCAAGTCGAACAGCGGTAACACCGTCGACATCGCCAACGCCATCGCCAACGAGCTGCCGGCGATCACGCGCGACCTGGGCGGCCAGGCGAAGATCACCACGGTGGTCGACCAGTCGATCTTCATCAAGGACAGCATCCGCTCGCTCTGGCGAGAAGGCCTCATCGGCGCCCTGTTCGCGATCGTCGTCATCTGGGCGTTTTTGCGCAGCTGGCGCTCGACGGTCATCGCCGGCCTGTCGATCCCGCTCAGTATCATCGGCGCCCTGATCCTCCTCTGGTCGCGCGGCGAGTCGCTGAACATGCTCACGCTCGGCGGCCTCACGATCGCCATCGGCCGCGTGATCGACGACTCCATCGTCGTGATCGAGAACACCCACCGGCACCTGCAGGAGGGCGACAGCATCCGCCGCGCCGCGTACACCGGCACTCGCGAGGTGGCCGGGGCGATCACCGCCAGCACGCTCACCACTGTCGCCGTCTTCTTGCCGCTCGGCTTCATCCACGGCTTGGCCTCCGAGTTCTTTCGGCCGTTCGCGCTCACCGTGACCTTCGCGCTCCTCTGCAGCCTCGCCGTGGCCCTGATCGTCGTGCCGGTGGCCTCGACCTGGGTGCTCTCCAAGCGCCAGGTCGGCCACCGCGACGCCAAGGAGCTGACGCGTCTGCAGAACGCCTATCTGCCGGCGCTCAAGTTCGCCTTGAGCCACAAGACGATCACGCTGGTCGCCGCGGCGGCGATCTTCGTCGGCACGATGATGCTCTCGCCGCTGCTCAAGACGAACCTCTTCGACAGCTCCGAGCAGAACACCATGAGCATCACGCAGACGATGCCTCCCGGCACCAGCCTTGACGCCACCATGGCGGCGGCGACCAAGGTCGAGGCCATCCTGAAGGGGACCAAGGGCGTCCAGATCTACCAGGTCACCGCCGGCAGCACCGGCAGCCTTTTCGGCGCCGGCGGCGGCACCAACGCCTCGTCCAGCCAGGCGACGTTCGCGATCACCACCGACGCCGACATGGACAAGAACGCCATCCTCGAGGAGGTCCGCGCCCAGGTCGCCGGACTGCAGAACGCGGGCACTGTCTCGGTGACCGGCGACGACTCCTCGTCATCGATGGGCGGCATGTCGCTCATGGAGGTCCGCGTCTCAGCCGCCGACCCCTTGGTGCTCAAGCGAGCCAACGACATCGTGCTCAAGCAGGTGCGCACGGTCGACGGACTCGCCGACGTCAACTCGAACCTGAGCGAAGGCCGTCCCTCGGCGACCGTGTTCGTCGACCAGGCGAAGGCGACAGCCGCGGGCGTCAGCCCGGCGACGCTCAGCCAGTACACGACGCTCGTGCTCAACGGCTACCCGCTGGGCATGGTGCCGACCGCGGCGGGCGTGCTGCCCGCCCAGCTCATGATCGGCAAGATCACCGTCCCGCCGCTCCCCGGCGCCGTCGGCCAGCTGCTCACCCGGCTGCCGGTGCCCGGCTCCAGAGGCATGGTCCCGCTCGGTGACATCGCCAGGGTCGTCGAGATCAAGGCGCCGGTGCAGGTCACGCACGTCGACGGCCAGCGCACCGCAAGCATCACCGCCACCTCCGTGAACAACAACATCGGCGCCGCCTCGACGGCGGTGACCAAGGCGATGGACGGCGTCCAGCTGCCGCAGGGCGCCACCTGGGAGCTCGCGGGCGCCACCCAGATGACCAACGACGTGTTTCGCACGCTGGGCGTCGCCATGCTGGTGGCGATCATGCTCGTCTACATCATCATGGTCGCCACGTTCCGCAGTCTGCTCAATCCGCTGATCCTGATGATCAGCATCCCCTTCGCCGCGGTCGGCGCCATGCTCGCGCTTGTCATCACCGGCACCAGCCTCGGCATGCCAAGCCTGGTCGGCCTCCTGATGTTGATCGGTATCGTGGTCACCAACGCGATCGTGCTGCTCGACCTCGTGGAGCAGTTCCGCCGCCGCGGCATGGACGCGCGCACGGCGGTGGTCGAGGGTGGCCGCCGGCGCCTGCGCCCGATCCTGATGACGGCGATCGCGACGATCCTCGCCCTCATCCCCATGGCGCTCGGTATCGGCGGCAAGGGCGGCTTTCTCTCCACACCGCTGGCCGTGGTCGTGATCGGCGGCCTCTTCACCTCGACGTTCCTGACGCTGATCCTGGTGCCCGTGCTCTACCTCGCGCTCGACCGTCTACGGCCGGCCGGAGCCTACGCGCAGGAAGAGGAGGACTTCACCTCCAGCGCGCCGGCGCCGGCGACGGCGCACGACTGAGCGACGGAAGCCCATGAGCGCCGGGCGCCTGCCCGCGGGCGGGCGCCCGGCCCTCTTCTCCGCCCGCCGTTGCGCCGAGGTACCCTTGCCATAGCGGCCGCGCTCCGGCGCGGCCCACACCCGATCGCACGAGAGGAGACGCCGTGGCCGAGCAAGCCCCGAAGAAGACCGTGAAGAACACCGTCACGAAGGCCCAGCTCATCGACCTGCTCAACCGGGATCTGGCCAAGGAGTACTCGGCCCTGATCCAGTACGTGCAGCACGCGGCCGTGATCACCGGCCCGCAATACGACGCCATCT
>JBBQFA010000111.1:0-7731 GCA_038321515.1 Thermoleophilia bacterium
CGGCTCGCGGCCCCCCGCGGAGCTGGCCGCCGACCTCGCGGTTCGGCTTGCGGCCTGCGTGGCGGGCGGCGACAGGGCGGGCCGCGACCGGGGCGGCGCCCCATGAAACGTCTCAAGGTCGAGGCGCCGTCGCGGACCTACCCGATCGTCGTGGGCCGCGACCTGCTGGGCGACATCGGACCGCTGGTGCGGGAGCGCCGCGATGGCGGGCAGGTCGTCGTCTGCTGCGACGAGAACGTCGCCCCTCTGTATCTTGAGTGCGTGCGGCGCAGCCTGCGCGAGGCCGAGTTCGCGGTGTCGCACGTCGTACTGCCCGCCGGGGAGCGCGAGAAGAGCCTGGGCCGGGTCGAGGAGCTCTACGGAGTCCTCTACGACCGCGGCGTGCTGCGCGGCGACACGCTGCTCGCCCTGGGCGGCGGTGTCATGGGCGATCTCACCGGCTTCGTGGCGGCGACCTATCAGCGTGGCGTGGGGTTCATCCAGGTGCCGACCACGCTGCTCGCGCAGGTCGACGCCTCTGTCGGGGGTAAGGTGGCGGTCGACTTTCGTGCCGGCAAGAACTACGTGGGCGCTTTCTACCAGCCACATCTGGTGGTGGCCGACCTCGGTACGCTCGCTTCCCTCCCCGGGCGCGAGCTGCGCAGCGGGGCTGCCGAAGCGGCCAAACACGGGCTGCTGGCCGGCGGTGAGGTGCTGCGCCGGGCACTGCGCCTGGCGCGCTCGCCGTTGTCCGCGCGGTCGGTGACGCAGGAGTTGGTCGCCGGCTCGATCGCCTTCAAGGCGAGCGTGGTCAAGGAGGACGAGCGCGAAGCGGGCCGGCGCGCCGTTCTCAACTTCGGTCACACCGTCGGGCACGCGATCGAGGCGGCCACGGGCTTCTCGCGCTGGTCGCACGGCGAGGCCGTCGCGCTCGGGCTGCGCGCCGCGCTGCGGCTGTCACGCGAGCTCTGCGGCTTGAGCGCTGAGGAGGAGGCGGTCGGCCAGACGCTGCTCGACGGCCTCGGGCTGCCGCGGCGGCTCGAGGGCGTCTCACCGGACGCCGTGTGCGAGCTCGTGGCGCGTGACAAGAAGGCCGGTCCTGGCGGCGTTGGGTACGTGCTGCTCGAGAGTCTGGGCACGCCCGTGATAGACGTGCGCGTGCCGCCAGAACGCGAACGGGAGGCGGTGCAATGGCTGACTCGGCCTTGAAGACGCTGTGGGTGCTTCACGGAGTCAATCTCGACATGCTTGGGCAGCGCGACCCCGAAGTCTACGGCAGCCTGACGCTGGCGGAGCTCGAGGACTTCGTCCGAGAGCGCGGGGAGGAGGCGGGGTTCGTCGTGCACTGCTTTCAGACCAATCACGAGGGAGAGCTGGTCGAGAGACTGCACGAGCTGGCGTCAGCCGGCGTGGACGCGCTCATCGTGAACCCCGGCGCCTGGACGCACTATAGCTACGCCCTGCGCGATGCGCTCGAGTTGGTCGGCGCGCCTATCGCCGAGGTGCATCTGTCGGACGTCGAGCACCGAGAAGTCTGGCGGCGCACCTCGGTGATCGCCGACGTGGTCGCCGTGCGCGTCAGTGGCAAGGGGGCGCCGGGCTACGCCGAGGCGGTCGAGGCGCTGGCGGCGCTGGTGCGAGAGGGCGGCGCGGCATGAGCTCCCGGCTGCGGCGCTGCCGGGAGCTCCTCGCGGGTTTCGGCGGGCTCGACGGGGTCCTCGTCACCGACCCCGTCGACGTGCGCTATCTCTCAGGCTTTCGTGGCGATGATGCCACGCTGGTCGTGGGCGGCGATGTCGCCCTCATCTGCGCGGACGCCCGGTTCTGGGGGCAGGTGCGCGAGGAGGTCGCCGGATTCACGCTCAGCAAGATGACGACGCTCGACCTGCTCGCGCACAACGTGAGCGCGGCGGATGAAGCACTTGGTGCCGCCGCCCGGCTCGGCTATCAGGGGGCGCAGCTCAGCCATGCCGGGTATCGCCGGCTGCGCCGGCTCCACCGCGGCGGCCTGCGCGACGTCGGCGCCGCCGTGACCCGCCTGCGCCTCGTCAAGGACGCCGCCGAGATCGCCGCTATGCGGCGTGCCGGCGCCGTCACCGACGATGCGGTGGCGGCCGTGGTCGCGCGCGGCCTCGTGGGTCGAAGCGAGCGCGACGTCGCCTGGGACCTGCAGGCCGAGTACCACCGTCTGGGAGCGCAGGGCGAGGCCTTCGCCGCGATCGTCGCTACCGGCAGTCACGGGGCGCAGGCGCACGCGCTGCCCGGCGACCGGGTCATCGCCGCCGGGGAGCTCGTCGTGGTCGACACCGGCGCGCGCGTTGACGGGTACTGCAGCGATATCACGCGCACCTTTGCCGCCGGCGAGCCGTCCGCCGAGCTGCGCCGCATCTACGAGGTCGTGCTGGCGGCGCAACTCGCCGGCCTCGCCGCCGTTCGTGCCGGCGCGCACGGGCGCGACGACGTCGATGCGGCGGCTCGCGCCGTCATCGACGCCGCCGACTACGGCGAATACTTCGGGCACGGCACGGGGCACGGAGTGGGCCTCGAGATCCACGAGGCGCCGAGTCTCGGTCGCGTGCGCGGCGACCGCCTCGAGGCGGGGATGGTCTGCACCGTCGAGCCCGGGATCTACGTGGAGGGCCTCGCCGGCGTGCGCATCGAGGACACGGTGCTGGTCACACGCGAGGGCGGTGAGCGCCTCACGAGGTGTCCCAAGGAGCTGCGGGTCGTTTGAGGGCGGGCGAGCTTGCTGTATCATGGCCTACTACTGCGCCGACCAGCCCCACGACACCTGAGTAGGACCACATGGCAGACGTCGTTTCGACCAACCAGTTCAAGACGGGCATGGCCATCGAGATCGAGGGCCAGCCGTTCACGATCGTCGACTTTCAGCACGTGAAGCCCGGCAAGGGTGGCGCCTTCGTGCGCACCAAGATGCGCAACATCGTCACCGGCGCGGTGCTGGACAGAACGTTTCGCGCCGGCGAGAAGTTCGACCGCATGCACACGCAGTCGCGCAAGATGGCGTTTCTCTACGCGACCGAGGGCGAGGTCGTGCTCATGGACAACGAGTCCTTCGAGCAGATCTCGGTCACGCCGGTCATGGCCGAGGCTGCTCTCACGTGGGTCGTCGAGAACATGGAAGTCGAGCTGATGTACCTGAATGGCGTGCCCTTCGAGGTCGCCGCTCCCAACTTCGTCGAGCTCCTGATCACGCAGAGCGACCCCGGCGTGCAGGGCAACACCGCCCAGGGCGCCACCAAGCCCGCGACGCTCGAGTCCGGCGCCACCGTCCAGGTGCCGCTGTTCATCGAGGAGGGCGAGCGCATCAAGGTCGACACCCGCACCGGGGAGTACCTGAGCCGTGCCTGAGGGCGCCGGGGGCAGGAGACCGCGATGAGGGCACGCCAGATAGGCATCACCGACACCACGCTGCGCGACGGCCACCAGTCGCTCTGGGCGACGCGCATGCGCACCGCCGACATGATCCCGATCCTCGAGCTCATGGACGAGATCGGCTTCCGCTCTCTCGAGTGCTGGGGCGGCGCCACCTTCGATGCCGCCCTGCGCTTTCTCGACGAGGACCCCTGGGAGCGCCTGCGCCTCATCAAGAGGTACGTCGTGCGCACGCCCCTGCAGATGCTGCTGCGCGGCCAGAACATCGTCGGCTACCGCCACTACGGCGACGACATCGTGCGACGCTTCGTCTACAAGGCGGCGGAGAACGGCATGGACGTCTTTCGTGTCTTCGACGCCCTCAACGACATCCGCAACTTCGAGACCGCCGCCGCGGCGATCAAAGAGACCGGCAAGCACTTCCAGGGCGCCGTCGTCTACACGATCTCGCCGGTGCACTCGCTCGACCACTACGTCGAGGTCGCCCACCGGCTCGTCGACATGGGCGCCGACTCGATCTGCATCAAGGACATGGCGGCGCTGCTCTCGCCGTTCTACGCCGAGCAGCTCGTCACCCGCCTCAAGAGCGAGCTCAAGGTGCCGATCCAGCTCCACTGCCACTACATCGGCGGCCTCGCCCCGATGACGTACCTCAAAGCCGTCGAGGCCGGCGTCGACGTGATCGACACGGCCACCGTGCCGCTCGCCTTCGGCAACTCGCAGCCGGCCACCGAGATGGTGGTCACGGCGCTCATCGGGACGCCCTACGACAGCGGGCTCGACCTGGAGAAGCTCTTCGAGATGGCGAAGTACTTCGAGAAGGTCCGGCAGGAGGGTGGCTGGGACCGCGGCGTCACGTCGCTCACGCACATGCAGGTCTACTCGCATCAGGTTCCGGGCGGCATGATCAGCAACCTCGAGAGTCAGCTCAAGGAGCAGAATGCTCTAGACCGGCTGCCCGAGGTGCTCGAAGAGATCCCCATCGTGCGCGCCGAGGTCGGGTTCCCGCCGCTGGTCACGCCGATGAGTCAGATCGTCGGTACCCAGGCGGTGCTCAACGTGCTCTCGGGCCGCCGCTGGCACATCGTCCCCGACGAGATGAAGCAGTACCTGCGCGGCAAGTACGGCGCCGCTCCCGGCCCCGTCTCTCAGGAGGTGCTCGTCCGTGTGCTCGAGGGCGAGCAGCCGATCGGCGTGCGTCCGGCCGACCTCATCGAAGAGACGCTGGAGGACTATCGCGAGGAGATCGGCGAGCTGGCGCGCTCCGAGGAGGACCTCCTCAGCTACGCGCTGTTCCCGCAGACCGCGCGCGTCTACCTCGAGCGCCATCACATCGGCCCCGAGTCGGACGTCTTTGGTGTCCACGACCAGTACCTGAGCTCGCAGGCCGGCGCGGCGATGCTCGAGCGGAGCGCCGACCGGGTCAAGGACATCCTCGGCATGGTCGAGGACAGCGAGGTCGACGAGGTCGTGATCGAAGAGGGCGACCTCAAGATCACCGTGCGCAAGGCCGGTGCCGAGCCGGCTGCGCCCGCGGCGCCTGTGGCGCCGCAGCCGGCGGCCGCCGCGGCGCCGGACACGTCCGACGACCATGGCTCCAATGGGCACCACATGGTCCGTTCCAAGTGGGTCGCGACCTTCTATCGGTCGCCGTCCCCGCAAGCGCCGTCGTTCGTCGAGGTCGGTGACGCCGTCGAGGCGGGTCAGACTCTCTGCATCCTCGAGATGATGAAGATGATGAACGAGCTCACCGCCGACATCGGCGGTGTGATCCGCGAGATCCTCGTTGAAGACGGCGAGACGGTGCAGTACGGCCAGCCGCTCTTCGCCATCGAATCCGCCTGAGACCGGCGGCGGTCGCTCAGCGGTGACGACGGCGCGACCCAGCCGCAAGCAGGCCCGCCGGGATGCCCTGTTTCTCCTATACCAGACCGAGGTGACCGACCTCGAGATGGCCGACCTCGTCCACGGACAGCGTCTGCGCGAGGGCTACGGTCCCGACGTGTTCACCTCCACCGCCGTCCAGGGTGTGCTTGACCGCAAGGCGGAGCTCGACGCCGTGCTGGGCGCGCACTCGACCAGCTGGCCGGTCGAGAGGATCGCGCCCCTCGAGCGCAGTATCCTGCGTCTCGCCCTCTGGGAGATCGAGAGCGAGGCGACGCCTCCCGCAGTCGCCATCGACGAGGCCGTACGGCTGGCGAAGCGCTACTCCACCGATGAGGCTGGGGCGCTCGTGAACGGCATCCTCGGCGCCGTCGTGCGAGAGCGGGAGGCTGACGGTGGCTGAGGCCGGCTCCGACAAGGCTGTCGCGGCGTCTCGTGCCGAGGCGCTTGGTCAGCTGCGCGAGATCCTGCAGCAGCTTGAGGAGCTCGAGCCGCGGCTTGCCGCGTCGTCATCGGCCGAGGTCGAGATGAGCCTGCTGGAGCGCGCCATCGAGCAGGTGGAAGAAGCGGGCCGCCTGCTCGAGCGGCTGGGGCGCGTGGCCGGGTGAGACGCCGCCGGTGAACGTTGACCCGACGGCGCCGGATTACCCCGCCGACCTGCTCGCCCTGGTCGAGGCGTACCTCGAGGACCTCGACTTCGGCGCCGACCGGCGCGCCGCGACCCTGACGGAGGCGATGCGCTACTCGCTGCTCGCCGGCGGCAAGCGCATCCGCCCCGTGCTGATGCTGGCGACGGCGCGCGGTCGCGGCGCCGACCCCGCGTCGGTGTTGCCCACCGCGGCGGCCTTTGAGCTCGTCCACACCTACTCACTGATCCACGACGACCTGCCGGCGATCGACGACGACACCCTGCGGCGCGGCCGCCCGACGTGTCACGTCGCCTACGGCGAGGATGTCGCGATCCTCGCCGGCGACGGCCTTTTCGCCGAGGCGTACCGCCTGGTGCTGACGCGTCAGGCGGGCAGCCCGGAGCGGTTGCTGGCCGCACTGTCCGAGATCGCCCGCGCGACGGGAGTGCAGGGCATGGTGGGCGGCCAGTACATGGACGTTGCCGGCCGGGCCGCCGACGATGACGACCTGCGCACTTTGCACGCGCTGAAGACCGGCCGCTTGATCGAGGCGGCCGTCGTCTGCGGTGCCGTGCTGAGCGGCGCGGAGGACGCAGAGCCCTACCGAGCCTTTGCCGCCGAGCTGGGCCTGCTCTTTCAGATCGTCGACGACGTCCTCGACGAGACCGGCGCAGCCGCCGAGCTCGGCAAGAGCGCCGGCAAGGACCGCGCCCAGGACAAAGTCACCTACGTGTCGCGGTTCGGTGTGCAGCGCGCCTTGGCGCTGGCGGACGAGGCCGAAGCGCGCGCTCTGGCCCTTCTGCGCGCGCTCCCCGGCGAGACTCCGGACCTTCTCGCCGTGACCGCCTACGTTCGCCGCCGGAGGCGCTGAAGGAGCGCACGGCTTCGCCTGAGTGCCCGGTGCTATACTCGGCTGACGATGCGGTATCTCGACAAGATCTCCGACCCCGCCGGCCTCCAGCAGTACTCCGAGCGTGAGCTCACGCTGCTCGCCGACGAGGTACGGCAGGCGATCCTCTCCTGCGTCAGCGAGACCGGTGGTCACCTCGCCGCCAGTCTCGGCACCGTGGAGCTCACCGTCGCGCTGCACAGCGTGCTGCAGAGCCCACGCGACAAGATCGTCTGGGACGTGGGCCATCAGTGCTACGCGCACAAGCTTCTGACCGGGCGCCGTGACCGCTTTGGGACGATCCGTCAGTACGGCGGTCTTTCGGGGTTCCCGTGCCGCACCGAGTCGGCCCACGACGTGATCGGCACGGGCCATGCCTCGACATCCATCAGCTACGGCCTCGGGCTGGTCGAGGCGGAGCGTCTCGCCCGCGACGGTACCGGCAACGTCGTCTGCGTCCTCGGCGACGGCGCCCTGACGGGCGGCGTCGCCTTTGAGGCTCTCAATCAGGCCGGACACCTGCGCACGCCGCTCGTGGTCGTGATCAACGACAACGAGATGTCGATCCGCGCCAACGTCGGCGCGCTGCAGCTGTATCTGAACCGCATCCGTCTTGACCCGACGCTGACGCGGCTGCGCGAAGACCTCGAGCGCGGAGTGGCTCGCATCCCCGCCATCGGTCAGCAGGCCTATCGGCTGGGCAAGGACGTCAAGGAGTCGATGAAGGCGCTGCTCGTGCCCGGCATGCTGTTCGAGGAGCTGGGATTCGCCTACATCGGAGTGGTCGACGGACACGACATGCACGCGCTGCGCGAGAGCGTCCGCCAGGCGATCGACACGCGCCGCCCGGTCGTCGTGCACGTGAAGACCGTCAAGGGCAAGGGGTACGAGCCTGCTGAGGCGCGCCCCGACACGTACCACGGCACGGCGCCGTTCCATCTCGGCAACGGCGCC
>JBBQFA010000112.1:0-7721 GCA_038321515.1 Thermoleophilia bacterium
CCACGCCGTACGCGTACAGCCTCATCAACGAGGGTCGCGTCGCCAGCGTCAAGAACCAGCGCTCATTCGGCACCTGCTGGGCCTTCGCCAACATCGCCGCCGTCGAGTCCAAGCTCCTTCCCGGTCAGGCCTGGGACTTCAGCGAGGACAACCTCGTCGGCCGCAGCGGCTTCGGCCGGTCCACGAGCTGGCGCTACAAGTGGGGCGGCTACGACTTCATGGCCGTTGCGTACTTCGCGCGCTGGGCCGGCCCTGTTACCGAGGCCCGCGACCCGTACCCCTCGCCGGCGCTGCCGCGCGTGAACCGCGTGCGCAAACACGTGCAGGGCGTGGTCATGATCCCCGGCCGCACCTCGGCCCTGGACAACGACCTCATCAAGCAGCTCGTCATCGCCAACGGCGCCCTCAGCGTCGGCATGGAGTGGGAGGACGCCGCGTACAACGACTTCGAGTCCGACCCGTCGGCCGCACACGCGGCCTACTACCTCCCCGACGCCAAGGGCGAGAACCACGGTGTCGACGTTGTCGGCTGGGACGACGCCTTTTCCGCCGCGGCCTTCACCGGCGGGGTCGGCCCACCGCCCGGCGACGGCGCCTTTCTCGTGCGCAACAGTTGGGGTCGCGGCTGGGGCGAGGCCGGCTACTTCTGGGTCTCGTACTACGACGGCTCGTTCGCACGTGAGCAGGGGCTTGGCGGTAACGGCGGGTGCACGTCGTACACGCAGGTGAGCGGCACCGGCAACTACCGGCGCAACTACCAGTACGACAAGCTCGGCGTCACCGACCACTGGGGATACGGCGACAACGAGGCATGGGGCGCGAACCGCTTCACGGCGGCGGCCACCCAGACGATCGTCGCCGCCGGCTTCTACACACTCGCGGCGAACACGCAGTACGAGATCTGGGCGGGGCGGAGCCTCGGCTCGCTCACCCTGCGCGGCTCCGGCGTGACGCCTCTGCCGGGCTACACGACGGCGACGCTGCAGACTCCACTGCGCGTCACCCGACGCAAGAAGTTCGTCGTCGCCGTCAAGCTGGTCTCGCCTGGCGAGGCCTACCCGCTGGCGGTCGAGCGCCCGGCCGAGCAATGGCAGCGAGGGGCGACGGCGCGTCTCGGCCAGAGCTTCATGAGCCATGACGGCGCCTCGTGGAGCGGCCTGCTCAAGGACGGCGTGTACGCCAACGTCTGCCTCAAGGCCTTCGCGAAGTAGAGACGGCGGCCGCCGCGATGTCGCACCGCCCGTACGCGCCCGGCCCGCGGCCCTTTCGGCTGCGGGCCGTCCTCTTCGACTTCGACGGCACGCTCACGCGCCCGGGCGCACTCGACTTCGCGGCGATCAAGCGCGCGATCGGCTGCCCCCCCGAGCACTTTGTGCTCGAGTGGATCGAGGCTCTGCCGGCAGGAGCGAAGCGCGACGCGGCCATGGCCGCGCTCGAGCGCTTCGAGCAAGCCGGCGCCGACGCCTCGGAGCCCAATGCCGGCGCCGAGGAGCTCATCCGGCGGCTACGCGCCCAAGGTCTCGCCGTCGGCGTGCTCACGCGCAACGACCGGTCGGCGCTCAAGCGCGCCGCACGCCGCTTCACGACCCTCTCGCTGAGCGACTTCGACGTCGTCGTGACCCGCGACGACGGGCTGGCACCCAAGCCCGCGCCCGACGGCGTGCGGCACGCGGCGCGCGCGATGGGCGCCGCGCCGCAAGAGACCCTGGTCGTCGGCGACTATCTGCTCGACATGCAGGCCGGGCGCGCCGCCGGCGCCGTGACCGCCTACCTCACCAACGGTGAGAGCGGCGCCCCCGGTGCGGCTGCGCGGGACGCGCCGGGCCGGGCCGGCGACGCCGATGACCGCGGCTGCCCGGACGGCGCCGAGTGCGACGTCGTCGTCGACCGGCTGGACGAGCTGGACGCCGTCGTCCGCCTCGGCCTGCCGCTCGCGGCCGGCAAGCTGCCCAACGACCTGCTGGCCGGGTACCTCGGCGGCGTCGCCGCCGAGGACCCGGCGCTGCTCGTGCCTCCGGCAGTGGGCGAGGACGTGGCCGCCTTCGCACTCGAGGGCGCCGAGGTGCTGGTCGCCCACGGCGATCCCATCACGCTCGGCGGCGGCCAGCTCGGCCGCTCGGCCGTGATCGTGAACGCCAACGACGTCGCCGCATCCGGCGCCGAGCCGCGCTGGCTGCTCGCGACCGTCCTGCTGCCGCCCGGCACGACTCCGTCGCAGGCGCTGGCGCTGCTCGACGAGATCGCTGTGGCGGCCGCGGGCGCAGGTATCGTCGTGGCCGGCGGCCACACCGAGGTGACAGCCGCCGTCGTCAGGCCCGTCGTCTCGCTCACCACATTCGGCACGTTGCGCCGCGCCGAACTGCGCGACAAGCGCAACGTGCGCCGCGGAGACCGGGTCGTGCTCACGAAGGCGCTCGCGATCGAAGGCACGGCGCTACTCGCCGAGGAGCTCGGCGAGCGCCTCCGTGCACTGGGCATGAGCGAAGCGGAGCTGGGCGCCTGCCGTGCTCTCCTGCCGCAGACGAGCATCGTCCCGGAGGCACGGGTCGCGCGTGGCTTTGCCGCCGTGCGCGCCATGCACGACGTCACTGAGGGCGGACTCGTCACGGCGCTGCGAGAACTGGCGGCGGCGACCGGACACGGCGTCACCGTCCACCGGGACCGGGTACCCGTCTCGGCGCCGACCCGGCGCGTCTGCGATCTGCTCGGCGCCGACCCTCTGGGGCTCATCGCCTCGGGCAGTCTGCTGATCTGCTGCTCGCCGGAGAACGGCGACGACCTGCTCGACGCCCTCCGTGCAGCGGGCATCGAGGCGGCGACGATCGGCGAGGTCGGAGAGCCGGGCGCCGGGGTCGCCGCGCTGGAGCGCGGCCGGCCGGCGCCCTGGCCGGAGTTCGCCACCGACGAAGCCGCGCGACTGCTCGCGGAGTAGAGGTCGGCGAAGCGGCGGCGACCGTCAGAGGGCCGTGAGCTGCCAGTCGATGTTCATCTCGTCGCACAGATGAGCCAGCGACTCGCGAAGCACGGCCACCGGCGTCGTCGCCGGCACCGAGACGATCAGCTCCATCTCGAAGAGCGGAGCGCTCGTGTAGGGCGCCGGACGCAAGGTGGAGTCGGCGCTCTCGATGTTGACGCCCATCTCGCCCAGGAGGTGCGCCACCGACTGCATCAGGCCTGGATGGTCCATCGCCCAGGTGTTGAGGCGAAACGGGAGGGCCGGCGCGCGCTCGGCGGCGCCGGCATCCGCGGAGCGAAGCTCGGCGTGGACGCGGCTTTCGCGCCGCAGCGCACCGAGGCCGTCCTGCAGACTGCTCATGGCCGCGTCGCTGCCGCCGACCAGCATCATCATCACGAACTGGCCGCGGAGATTGACCATGCGGCTGTCCTCGAGGTTGCCGCCGCGCGCGGTGACATAGCGAGTGACCTCGTCCACGAGCCCGGGCCGGTCATCGCCCACGGCGGTCAGTACGGCATGATGAGTCGTCGTCATGCGAGAGACAGTAGCGGCATCGGTGCCAAAAGACAAAGGCGCGCCGCCTGTGAGGGGTATAGTGAGGGCGTGACACGACCCTTCAAAGCCGACCTTCACGTCCACTCCAGGTTCTCCGACAGCTCGGCCAACGCCGGCATCCGTGCGCTGGGCGCCGAGTCGTACACCGAGCCGCTCGAACTCTACGCCGCCCAGCGCGCCCGGGGCATGGACTTCGTCACGATCACCGACCACAACACGCTGGCCGGGTCGCTCGCGATCGCCCACCTGCCCGGCACCTTTCTGAGCACCGAGTTCGACACCTGGTTCCCGGAGGACGGAGTGCGCGTGCACGTCGTCGCTCTCGGCATCGACGAGGCCGCGTTTGCCGATGCGACCAAGGCGCGCGCGTCTCTCTACGATTTGGTGGCGTGCCTGCGCGAGGCGGGCGTAGCCCACTATCTCGCGCATCCCCTCTTCGACATGACCGGCCGGCTCGCGCCCGAGACCGTCGAGCGCATGCTGCTCCTCTTCAACGTGCTCGAGGGTCGCAACGGCTCCCGCACCGACCGCTGCAACGGGCTCCTGCGGGCGATCGCCGCGACGCTCGATGAAGAGCAGCTGTGTGCGATGGCCGAGCGCCAGCGCATCGAGCCCTACGGCGAGACCCCCTGGCGCAAAGCGCTCACCGGCGGCTCGGACGATCACAGTGGGCTCTTCTCGGCCAGCGCCTTCACGGTCGCGGGAGGCGATGGCACGGCGGCCGGCTTCGTCCGCGCCGTCGCCGCCGGAGACTGCGAGCCCGGCGGCGCCGACGGCGACGCGCGGCTGCTGGCACACAGCATCTACGCGGCGTCGTTTTGGCGCATCCGCGAGATCCTGCGCCTCGACGACGCCGCGCCGCGGCGGCGAGCCCTCAGCCTGCTGCGCAAGGGCTTCGGCCGCATCGGTCGCGACGTGCCGGTGCTCGAGAAGACGCTGCGGGGCGTGCGGAGTATCGCCCCGGGCCTCTACCGCGAAGATGACCTGCGCGGGCCGCGGTGGGAGGCGCTCCTCGAGCGTGAGATCGGCAGCCTCGTAGCCGACCCGGACGGCATCAACGCCGTGGACGCGAAGGAGCTGAACCGGCGCCTGTTCGCCGTGGCGCAGCGCCTCGCCGACGACGTCGTGAGCCTGCACCTGCAGCCGCTTCTCGACCCGGCCGTGCGGCCGCGTCTCAAGCGGCGGCTGCAGAGCGTCTACGCGGTCGGCATGGTCGCCTTTCTGGAGCTCCCGTACTACATCGCCTGGAGCGTCCAGAGTCGCGACCGCGCCGTGCAGGAGGAGCTTCGCGCCTACTTTCTCAGCGAGCGGCGACACGCGCTGCGCGAGAAGGTCGGCGTGCTCTGCTCGGACGGCTGCGGGAGCGCCCTGGCGGAGTCGGGGCATGCGGCCGGGCGCGCCGATGCACCGGCCGCTGCGGCGGCGTCCGCCGCCGGACCCGCCGCCGCAGTACCAGCCGCCGCCTTGCCGCACCATCGCGACATTGAAGTGACGCTGATCACCTGTTCGGCCGGCTCGGGCGCCGCGCCGGGCGCCAGCGACTTTCGCGCGCTGGCCTGGCGCCCCTCACGGAACGGCGACGGGTCCCGCTTCGTCGTCCCGCCGCTGGTCGAGATCGTCGACTTTCTCGAAGAAGAGGGATTCAGCGCCCTCCACACCGACTCGTCGGGCAGCCAGGGTCTGCTCGCGGTGGCAGCCGCGTGGCTGCTGCATCTGCCGCTCACCGGCGCCGTCGACCCGAGCGACCTCGAACCTCCGGCCGGCGCCGCCGACCTCACCGGCCGGCTGCGGCGCCGGTACAAGCTCTGGTTCTACGGGCGCCTCGACGAGGCGTACGCACCGACGCGCGAGGCCGCCCGCGCGCTCGTCGCCGGCGGCGTGGCCGCGGACCGCGTGACGGTGCTGCCCGCTTCGATCAGCGGCGCGCCCGCGGTGCCGCGGACGCCCGCTCCCTAGTCGATGAAGTCAGACGCGAACGGGCGCCGGGAGGGGGCTTTCGCCCTGCCCAGCGCCCGCCGCCTCGCGGCCTGAGGACGCTCAGTCCGCGTCGGCCAGTAGCGCGTAGATGCGCTTGCGCGCCTCACGCAGGATCTCGAGCGCGCTCTGTACGTGCTCGGGCGTGCCGGCCATGCCGACCTGCTTGGCCGCGGCCCCGAGCTGGAACACCGCCTGACGCAGCGCGAAGCGCGGGTCCTGCTCGGCGCCCTCGGCGCCCCACGGCGCGTCGCCGACGCGCTCCCGGATGGTGGCCGCTTCCGTCACGCCGGTCTCGGTGAGCGAGAACACGCGGCGACCCTCGCTGTCTTCTCCCTTGATCAACCCTTGGTCTTCAAGAAGCTGCAGGGTGGGATAGACCGAGCCAGGGCTGGGGCGCCAGGCGCCGCCGCTGCGCTCTTCGAGCCGCTGCATGATCTGGTATCCGTGCATCGGCTCGTCTGCGAGCGCGAGCAGGATCGCCGCCCGCACGTCGCCGCGGCGGGCCCGCGACCAGGGTCCGCGACCGTGGCCGTGCGGACCGTGGCCGTGGCCGTGACCGCCGAACTTGAAGCGCGCGGGGACGCAGTCGCCGCCGCGCGGTGCGCCCTCGGAGCCGCAAGGGCCGGCGGGGCGCTGGGAATGGGATCGTGAATGCATGTGCTGTCTCCTTGTATCGTTGTAACGCGATATATCGTAATGCATCGTTAGAGAATGTCAAGTGCCATCGGGCCGGCGGCGGCGCGGTATGACGCCAGTCAAGCGCATGCCGCGCCTGTTCCTGTAGACTCCGGGCGCCATGATCCTGTACCGGGATACCCGAGGGGCGCTCACCCGCCCACGTACCTACACCGAGGCGATCCTCGAGGGCATCGCCCCGGGCGGTGGGTTATTCGTCCCCGAGCGCCTGCCCACGCTCACGCTCGCGGAGATCGAGGCGCTCGCGGCGATCCCGTACCACGCCCGGGCGGCGGCGGTCTACGAGGCCTTTGGCCTCGACGTGCCCGCCACGCGCACCCGCGAGATCGCCGCCAGGGCCTACGGCCCCAACTTCGACCACCCCCAGATCGCCCCAGTGCGCGAGGTCGCTCCCGGGCGCCACGTGCTCGAGCTCTGGCACGGCCCCACGCTGGCCTTCAAAGACATGGCGCTGCAGTGCCTACCGCTCTACTTCAGCGAGGCGCTCGAGCAGGCGCACGCCAAGGGCGCCACCGACCTCGACTTTCTCATCCTCGTGGCGACCAGTGGCGACACCGGGGTGGCGGCGCTCAACGGCTTCGCCGATCGCGCCCACACGAGGATCTGCGTCTTCTACCCCGACGCCGGCGTCTCGGCGCTGCAGGAGCTGCAGATGGTGACGCAGCCGGGCGACAACCTCACCGTCTTCCGCCTCGGCGGCGACTTCGACGATTGCCAGAACGCCGTCAAGGCGGTCTTCGACGACGAGGCCTTCGCCGCCGAGCTGGCCGCCGATCATCGCCTCTCCCTGAGCTCCGCCAACTCCATCAACTGGGGCCGCCTGCTGCCGCAGATCGCCTACTACGTGAGCGCCTACGCCGACCTTGCGGCGCGTGGCGTCGTCACCTCCGGCGCGCCGCTCGACGTCTGCGTGCCCACCGGCAACTTCGGCAACATCCTCGCCGCGTACTACGCCAAACGCATGGGCGTGCCTCTGGGGCGCCTGCTCTGCGCCAGCAACAGCAACAACGTGCTCTTCGACTTTCTGGCCACGGGCGTCTACGACATCTCCGCGCGCCGCCTGGTCAAGACCCCGTCGCCGTCGATGGACATCCTCATCTCGTCCAACCTCGAGCGCTTGCTGTTCGACCTCTGCGGCAACGCAGCCCTCATCGCCGGCTGGATGAAGGATCTCAAGGCGACCGGGCGGTTCGCCGTTGACGACGCGACCCGCGACAAGCTCCAGGCCGGGTTCACCGGCACGTGGGTCGACAACGACACCTGCCTGCGCACGATCGGCCGCGTGCAGCGCGAGCAGGGCTACCTGCTCGACCCCCACACGGCCGTCGCCTGGGCGGCGGCGGAGCGGCTCGGCGGCGAGGCTCCGGTGCTCATCGTGAGCACGGCGCACTGGAGCAAGTTCGCCGCCGACGTCGTGCGCGGCCTCACCGGCGTGCCTGCCGGCGCGCCGGTGCCGGGCGCCGCGCATGACCTCGACCTGCTCGAGCGGGTCACGGAGCTGGCGCCCGGCGCCACGGTGCCGCCGCAGCTCCAGGCC
>JBBQFA010000113.1:0-7704 GCA_038321515.1 Thermoleophilia bacterium
GCTGAGATGGCGCTGCAACATCACGAGCGCCAGGACGGCTCGGGCTACCCGCGGGGCCTCGCCGGCGAGGACATCCTGCCGGAGGCCCGGATCCTCGCCGTCGCCGACGTCGTCGAGGCGATGAGCTCGCACCGGCCCTACCGCGCCGCCCTTGGCATCGAAGTGGCGCTCGCCGAGATCCGCGACAACGCCGGTGTGAAGTACGACCCCGTGGTCGCCGCTGCGTGCCTGCGCGTCGTCGAGGAGCAGGGCTTCGCGTTCACGCCGTAAGTCCATGGCCCTGAACGTTGCCGTGTGGCGCCGTTCGCCCTAGACTCCGACTGACGAGCGCCCGGCGCCGCCCGGCGTCCGGGACCGGGGAGTCTCGAGGGGGACATATGAAACGTCGTGCATTCGCAAGGGCATCTCTGCGTGCAGCTCTCGTGGCGCTGGCCTGCGCTGCGGTCACGGGTTGCGGCGGCTCATCCGGTTCTTCCGGCTCCGGGGGTGCCGCCGCCGGCTCAGGAACGCCGAAGGCCGGCGGCACCATCAGTATCGCGTTCCAGGGCGAGCCCGTCACGCTCGATCCGGCGATCGCCTGGGACGTCACGGGGTGGACGGTCGAGGACTCCATCTTCAACTCTCTCTACCGCTACGCGCCCAAGCCTGGCGCGGCCGGCACGGTCCTCATCCCCGACCTCGCCGCCGACATGCCGGTGATCTCCGCCGACGGCACCACGTACACGATCAAGCTGCGGCCGGACGCGAAGTTCGCCCCGCCGGTGAACCGGGTGGTCACGGCGGACGACGTGAAGTACAGCTTCGAGCGCATGATGTCCGAGCCGCGTTGCCCGGCCACCTACTTCTACGCCGGCGTCGAGGGTGCCCAGGCGGTCGTCGACAAGAAGGCGAAGGACATCACCGGCCTCAAAGTGCTGGACCCGCAGACCATCCAGTTCAAGCTCACGTCGCCGGACCTCAGCTTCCTCTACGCGCTGAGCATGGAGTTCTGCGACGTCGTCCCCAGGGAGTGGGTCCAGAAGTGGGGCAAGAACGTGAACCGCCACCCGCTCGGGACCGGGCCCTTCTACATGACCAGCTGGACGCCCGGACGCGAGATCAAGCTGGTCAAGAACCCGAACTACTGGAACGCCGACAAGGTGCACCTCGACGGCGTTGACTTCCCGTTCGGCATCACGCCGTCAACGGCCCTGCTCAAGCTGGAGCGCGGCGAGGTGGATATCCTCGGCGACAACGTCCCGCCCGCCGACGTCGCCCGGGTCGTGAACGACCCGCAGTGGAAGCCCTACGTCTTCGAGCAGCCGCTGATCGCGACCACGTACCTGTTCATGAACATGACGAAAAAGCCGTTCGACGACCTCAGGGTGCGCCAGGCCCTCAGCTGGGCGGTGAATCGCGACAAGCTCGTGAAGCTGCAGAGCGGCCAGGCCGTCTCGCTCTATCAGATCTACCCGCAGAACCTGCCGGGGAGCGAGCCGGGCAAGGTCTACTACGGCTATGACCCGGCCAAGGCCAAGGCACTGCTGGCCGAGGCCGGCTACCCGGACGGCTTCTCGTCGGTGATCTTCACCAGCAACGTCGATCCGATGCCGAAGCTCGTGCAGTCGATCCAGGCCGACCTCGAGGCGATCGGCGTCAACGCGGACATCAAGACGATGAGCCGCTCCACCTACTACAACTTCTCCAGCGACGCCGCCAAGACGCAGATGGGCACCAGCGACTGGTTCCTCGACTTCCCCGACCCGGTGGACTGGATCGTGCCCTTCTTCACCGAGGCCAACGCCATGGTGGGCGGCCTCAACACGTCCTACTACGTCGACCCGTGGGTGGAGGGCGCCGTGGCCGAGGCGCAGAAGATGACCGATCCGACGGCTCGCCTGGCCAAGTACACGGAGATCCAGCAGCACATCATGGGGCAGGCGCCGTACGTCACTCTGTACTCACCCAAGATGACGACGATGTGCAGCAAGAACGTCGGCGGCTTCTACCTGCATCCGGTGCTCTGGTTCGACCCGCTCATGTACTGGAGGAGGTAGGCCCGGCTCGACCTCGGCCGGCCGACGATCCCCAGCGCGGGCGGCCGCCAGCTAGTGTGCGCCGCAGGCGATCCCGGCGCCCCATAGCAGAGCGGGGAAGACGACGAGTGCGCCGAGCACCAAGGCCAGCACGGCCACGATGCATCCGGTGGACGCGACCGGGCCGGACGGCGCGCCCGCTTCCGGCGGGTCCCCGATCTCTCCGCTGGCGGTGAGATGCGTGTCGTCCACACTGACAGGGTACCCCCGGCGGCAAGGCGCGTCGCGGCGGGCGCGCCGGGTCGACAGACCTGTCAAACTAGACGCATGGATCACGATCTCGTCATCACCGGCGCCCGCGAGCACAACCTCAAGGACATCAGCCTGAGGCTGCCGCGTGACCGCTTCATCGTCATCACCGGCCTCTCCGGCTCGGGCAAGAGCTCCCTCGCCTTCGACACCATCTACGCCGAGGGCCAGCGGCGCTACGTCGAGAGCCTCTCCGCCTACGCGCGCCAGTTCCTCGGCCAGATGGACAAGCCCGACGTCGACAGCATCGAGGGGCTCTCTCCCGCGATCTCCATCGACCAGAAGACGACCTCGCGGAACCCGCGGTCCACCGTCGGCACGGTCACCGAGATCTACGACTACCTGCGCCTCCTGTATGCGCGCGTCGGCCACCCGCACTGCCCCCAGTGCGGCCGGCCCATCGCCGGGCAGAGCGTGCAGCAGATCGTCGACCAGGTGTGCGAGATCGAGGCGGACACACGCTTCAGCGTCATCGCGCCGGTCGTGCGCGGCCGTAAGGGCGAGTTCGGCAAGCTCTTCGCGCAACTGCGCGCCGACGGGTTTACGCGCGTCAAGGTCGACGGCGACGTGCGCGAGCTTGAGGAGGACATCGAGCTCGACAAGAAGTTCAAGCACGACATCGCCGTGATCGTCGACCGGCTGGTGATGAAGGACGGGCTGAGGCGGCGGCTCACCGACTCCGTCGAGACCGCCGCCGCCCTCGCCGACGGCCTCGTCGACGTCGAGCTCGCCGGCGACGAGCCGCGCACCCTCACCTTCAGCGAGAAGTTCGCCTGTATCCACTGTGGCATCTCGCTGCCCGAGATCGAGCCGCGCATCTTCAGCTTCAACAGCCCGCACGGGGCCTGCCCCACCTGCCACGGGCTCGGGTCCACGCAGGAGATCGACCCCGACCTCGTCGTGCCGGACGGCTCGCTGAGTATCGACAAGGGCGCTCTGCTGCCCTACGGTCAGCTCTCGTTCGGCTGGCTCGAGCAGGTATTCGAGAGCATCGCGACCACCATGGGCGTCGACACCGACGTACCGTGGGACGATATGCCGCAGGAGCAGCGCGACCTCTACCTCTACGGCACCGGCAAGGAGCGCATCCCCCTCAGCTACCGCAACTACCAGGGGCGCATGCGTCACTACAACTCGAGCTTTCCCGGCATCCTCAAGCACTTGCAGCGGCGCTTCGCCGAGACCGAGTCGGAGCAGGTGCGCCAGAAGATCGAGGAGTACATGGCCGACAAGCCGTGCCCGGAGTGCAACGGCGCGCGGCTCAAGCCGACGAGCCTCGCCGTCACCGTCGGCGAGCGCAACATCTACGACTTCACGCGGCTGAGTGTGCGCGAGTCACTCGGTTTTCTGAGCGACCTGTCGCTCAGCGACACCGAGCGCCTCATCGGCGGCCGCGTGATCAAGGAGATCGGCGAGCGCCTGCGCTTTCTGAGCGACGTCGGCGTCGGCTATCTCACGCTGCAGCGCGCCTCCGCCACGCTCTCGGGCGGCGAGGCGCAGCGCATCCGCCTCGCCACGCAGATCGGCTCGGCGCTGGTCGGCGTGCTCTACATCCTCGACGAGCCCAGCATCGGCCTGCACCAGCGCGACAACCGCCGCCTCATCGACACGTTGCTGCGCCTCCGCGACCTCGGCAATACCGTGATCGTCGTCGAACACGACGAGGAGACGATGCGCTCGGCCGACCACATCGTCGACATGGGGCCCGGGGCCGGCGAGCACGGCGGCGCGATCGTCTCCGAAGGCACGCCGCAGGAGGTCATGGACGACACCGGGTCGCTCACCGGCGACTTTCTCGCCGGGCGGCGCAGCATCCAGTTGCCCGGTCAGCGTCGCCTGCCGCTCGAGTGGTTCACCGTCCGCGACGCGCGCATGCACAACCTGCGAGGCATCGACGTCTCGTTCCCGGTGGGCGCCTTCACCTGCGTGACCGGCGTGTCCGGCTCGGGCAAGTCGACGCTCGTCAACGAGATCCTCTACAAGGGTATGGCGGCGCGCCTCAACCGCGGCACCAAGCTGCGCGCCGGCGACCACGGCGGTATCGACGGCGCGAAGCTCCTCGACAAGGTCATCGACATCGACCAGTCGCCGATCGGGCGCACGCCGCGCAGCAACCCGGCCACCTACACAGGGGTCTTCGACCACATCCGCCAGCTCTTCGCGCAGACCCCCGAGAGCAAGCTGCGCGGCTACAAGCCCGGCCGCTTCAGCTTCAACGTCAAGGGCGGCCGCTGCGAGACCTGCCGCGGCGACGGTCAGATCAAGATCGAGATGCACTTCTTGCCCGACGTGTACGTGCCCTGCGAGGCCTGCCACGGCAAGCGGTACAACCGCGACACGCTGGAGGTCTGGTACAAGGGCAAGAACATCGCCGAGGTGCTCGAGATGAGCGTCGAGGAGGCGGTCGACTACTTCGCCAACGTGCCACGCATCGCCCGCCGCCTCAAGGCGCTGGACGAGGTCGGGCTCGGCTACATCAAGCTCGGCCAGCCGGCGACGACGCTCAGCGGCGGTGAGGCGCAACGCGTCAAGCTCGCCTCGGAGCTCAGCAAGGTCGCCACCGGCAAGACTCTGTACATCCTCGACGAGCCCACCACCGGCCTGCACTTCGCCGACATCGACAAGCTGCTCGAGATGCTCCAGCGGCTGGTCGACCAGGGCAACACCGTCGTCGTCATCGAGCACAACCTCGACGTCATCAAGAGCGCCGACTGGATCGTCGACCTTGGGCCCGAGGGCGGGGAAGAGGGTGGGGCGGTCGTGGCCACTGGCACTCCGGAGGAGCTTGCCGGTCTGGCCGAGCTCTCGTACACGGGCGCGTTTCTGGCGCGGACGCTGGGCGCGAAGCATGGCGATGGGTCCGTCCACGCCGGGTAAGGCCGATCCGCTCGCCGATCTGCGGGCGATCCTCAAGCGCATCCCCAACGAACCGGGTGTGTATCGCTTTCGCGACGCCGACGGGACCGTGCTGTACATCGGCAAGGCGAAGGCGCTGCGCAAACGCGTCGGCTCCTACCTGCGGCCGCGCGGCACCCTTCACGGTCGCACCGGCGAGATGCTGGCGCAGGCCCGCGATATCGATTGGGTGGTGACGGGGTCCGAAGGCGAGGCGCTCCTCCTCGAGGACAACTTCATCAAGGAGGAGCGCCCTCCGTACAACCTGCGCCTGCGCGACGACAAGAGCTACCCCTCCATCGAGATCACGATGACGGACGAGTGGCCGCGGGTACGCTTCTTTCGCGGGCGCCGCGTGCCCGGCAATCTCTACTTCGGGCCGTTCTCGAGTGCCCGCAAGGTGCGCGAGACGCTCGAGCTGATCGGCCGGATCTTCCCCTACCGCAAGTGCAAGGGCGCGAGGCCCGGGCGCCCGAGCGGCTCGCCGTGCCTGCAGTACTTCATCAAACGCTCGCTCGGGCCGTGCGACGATCGCGTCACGCACGACGACTACATGGCCGTCGTGCGTCAGGCGGTCGACTTTCTCCGCGGCCGCCTTGGCGCCGTCGAGCGCGACATCGAGAGCGAGATGGCCGCCGCCGCCGCCGCGCAGGAGTTCGAAAAGGCGGCGCTGCTGCGCGACCGTCTGGTCGCCGTGAGGCACGTGCACGAGGGGCAGTCGGCTCGGGTCGACGACCGCGAGGCCTTCGACGTGGTCGGTCTCTCGCAGGAGGATCCGGGCGCCAACGTGCAGGTGTTCCGCGTGCGCGACGGCGCCGTCGTCGACCGGCAGGCCCTCTACGTCGACAACGCCGCCGGCCACGACGCGGCCGACGTGCTCGAGGAGTTCCTGCTCGAGTTCTACTGGGAGGGCTCGGTCATCCCGGCGGAGATCGTGGCGCCGCTGGATGACGCGACGGCGCTGATGGGAGTGCTCTCCGAGCGGCGTGGTTCGCGGGTCGCCGTGCACGCCGCGAAGCGTGGCGCCAAGCGGCGCCTGCTGGAGCTGGCGCAGCACAACGCCGAGCTCGCCGCGCAGGCCGAGTCCGACCGCCTGGCGCGGCGGTCCTCGGCGCGCATCGAGGCCCTGGAGCGCCTGCGCGACGGCCTCGCGCTCGAGCGCCTGCCGCTGCGCATCGAGTGCTACGACATCTCGAACCTCGGCGAGCAGCATCCGGTCGGCTCGATGGTCGTGTTCGAGGGCGGTGTGCCCAAGAAGGCGCACTACCGCAAGTTCGCCGTCCGCGATGCGACCGGCCAGGACGACTTCGCGATGATGAACCAGGTGCTGCGGCGGCGCTTCGAGCGCCGCGCCGACGCCGGCGATATGTACGACGAGAGCTTTGCCACGCTGCCGGACCTCGTCGTGGTCGACGGCGGCAAGGGCCAGCTCTCGGCCGCCGTGGCGGCGCTTCGCGAGGCGGGCGTCGAGCTCGACGTCGTGAGCCTCGCCAAACAGCGCGAAGAGGTGTTCGTGCCCGGCCGGCGCGAGCCGCTGCCGCTGCCCGCGGACGACCCCGGCTCCCTGCTCCTGCAGCGCATCCGCGACGAGGCGCACCGCTTCGCCGTGGCGTACCATAGACAGCGGCGTGACGCCGGCCTGCGCCGCTCGTCGGTCTTCGACGAGCTCCCGCAGGTCGGCCCCGTGCGCCGGCGGCGCATTCTGGAGCATTTCGGCAGCCCCGAACGCTTTCTCAGCGCCGGCCGGGACGAGATCGAGCGCGTGCCGGGGCTGCCGCGCAAGGTGGCGAGGGAGATCTATGCGCACCTTCACAAAGCCGGTTGAGCAGCCTGCCCGCCTGAGGGCGGTCACCGAGCACGCCTACGTCAGCGCGTTCGGCGCAGGCCGGCTGGTGCTGGCCGGCGACCTGCCGCTCCGCCTCGACCTGCCCGACCCTCGGTTCGACGCTCTGAAGGCCGATGCGCCTTCGCCCGGCGCGGAGGCCGCACGCTGGCTCGCCCTGCTCGAGCGTTACTTCGCCGGCGCGCCCGTGGACTTCGATCTCGACGTCACCGCCCACGGCGACGCGTTCGGCTTCACCGACTTCGAGTACGCCGTCTTCACGGCGCTGGCCGCCGTGCCCTATGGCACCGCCGTGAGCTATCGGGAGCTGGCCGCGGCCGCGGGGCGCCCCAGTGCCTACCGCGCCGTCGGCTCGGCCATGGCCCGCAACCGGTTGCCGGTGATCCTGCCTTGTCACCGGGTGATCAAGAACGACGGCCGGCTCGGGCAGTACGGCGACGATCCGGCCTGGAAGGAGCGCCTCCTGGCGCTCGAGGGAGTGCGTGTGCACGACGGGAGGGCCACGTGACCGAGGCACTGCAGTTCGTGATCATCACGGGCCTGTCCGGAGCCGGCAAGTCGCAGGCCATGGACTCGTTCGAGGACGCCGGCTGGTTCTGCGTCGACAACCTGCCACCGGAGTTGGTGCCGACGCTCGTCGAC
>JBBQFA010000114.1:0-7698 GCA_038321515.1 Thermoleophilia bacterium
CGACCTCGCAGTCGCAACAAAAAACCCGCTCCCGAAGCGGAAGCGGGCACAGGCACGAACCCCGGCTCGACTCGCCTCGGGTGGCGGACCCGTATGGATCCATTCAGCTCCCGGGGGAGCACCGACCGTCATGGGCCGCGGTGCCATGAGCACCGCGAAGCGGCAGTATAGAACAGCGGAGGGGGCGCCGGCAACTGCCGCTGCCGCCGGCGCCCCCGAAAGACTCAGCTCTCGAACAGATCGCGGATGCGCGCCGGGTCGAGCTCGATGCTCGGGCTCATCGTCGCGGCGATGTTGACGCTCCTGATGTACTTGCCCTTGGCGGCCGCCGGCTTGGCGCGCACGATCTCGTCGAGCACGGCGCCGTAGTTCTCGAGCAGCATCTCCTCGGTGAACGACTTCTTGCCGATGCTCAGATGGATGATGCCGGAGCGGTCGGTGCGGTACTCGACTTTGCCGCCCTTGGCGTCGGCGACGGCCTTGCCGACGTCGAAGGTCACGGTGCCCGACTTGGGGTTCGGCATGAGGCCGCGCGGGCCGAGGATACGACCGAGCTTGCCGACCACGCCCATCATGTCGGGCGTGGCGATGGCGATGTCGAAGTCGAAGACGCCCTCCTGGATCTGTTTGGCGAGGTCGTCGGTGCCGATGATGTCGGCGCCGGCCTCCTGCGCCTCGCGCGCCTTGTCGCCCTCAGCGAACACGGCGACGCGCATCTCCTTGCCGGTGCCGTGCGGGAGGACGGTGGTGCCGCGCACGATCTGGTCGGCGTGGCGCACGTCGACGCCGAGACGAAAGTGGGCCTCGACGGTCTCGTCGAACTTGGCGCTCTCGAGCGTCTTGAGCAGACGCACGCCCTCAAGCGGCGAGTAGAGACGGCCGAGCTCGATGGCGCTCTGGGATGCGGTGTACTTGCGGCCGTGCTTGGCCATGTGTGCTACCCCCTGTGGTGCAAACGGCGACTTGGTCGCCTCCCACGTCGGCGGCCGGGCGGCGAAGCGCCCCCCGGCCTTCAGGCTGATGCTTACTAGCCTTCGACCTCGATGCCCATGTTGCGGGCGGTGCCCTCGATGATCTTCATCGCGGCATCGATGTCGTTGGCGTTGAGGTCGGGCATCTTGGTCTCGGCGATGGCTCGGACCTGCTCGCGCGTGACGGTGCCGACCTTGACACGGTTGGGCTCGCCCGAGCCCTTGTCGATCCCAAGAGCCTCGCGCAGCAACACGGCCGCCGGCGGCGTCTTGGTGATGAACTTGAACGTGCGATCTTCGAACACGGTGATCTCGACCGGGACGATGGTGCTGCCCGAGGCCTGCGTCTGGGCGTTGAACGCCTTGCAGAACTCCATGATGTTGACACCGTGCTGGCCGAGCGCCGGACCCACGGGGGGAGCCGGACTCGCGGCGCCGCCGGGGATCTGCAACTTGATCTTGGTGAGGACCTTCTTGGCCACTGCTTGCCTCGCTTACTTCCTGGTTAGGACGTCTTCTTGACCTGGTCGAAGGCGAGCTCGACCGGAGTCTCACGGCCGAAGATCGACACCATGACCTTGAGCCGGCTCTGGTCGAGGTTGACCTCTACGACCTCTCCGGAAAAATCGCTGAGCGGGCCGGAGGTGACGCGCACGTCCTCGCCGACGGCGAACTCGGCCTTCTGCTTGGGGCGCTCGACCGACGCGGTGTGCATGATGCGGTCGACCTCGGCGCGCGAGAGCGCGACGGGCTTGTTCTGGGCGCCGACGAAGCCGGTCACGCCCGGGGTGTTCTTGACCAGCGACCACGTGTCGTCGGTGAGCTCCATCTGCACGAGTACGTAGCCGGGGAACACGCGACGCTCAGTGGTGACCTTCTCGCCGTCCTTGGTCTCGACGATCTGCTCGGTGGGCACGACGATCTGGTGGATGCGCTCCTCCTGGCTCATCGACTGGCGCCGATGCTCCAGGTTGGCCTTCACCTTGTTCTCGTGGCCCGAATATGTGTTGACGACGTACCAGCTATACACGTGTGGCCCCGATCAGGTGAGGAGACTGACGACGCGGTCGATGATCTGAGAGAAGACCTCGTCGAGAGCGAATGTGTACGCGGCCGCGATGGCGACGGCGACGAGCACGACAAGCGTGGACTGGGCGAGATCCTTGCGCGTGGGCCAAGTGACCTTGCCCATCTCGATGCGCACGTCGCGCAGGAACTTAATGAGGCCCTTCTTCTCGGCGGGCCGTGCGGACCGCGCCGAGGACTTGCCCTTCTGCTGCGTCTTGCCGCGCGCGGGCTTGGCGTCGGCACGCTTGGCCACCGCCTTCTTGCCCTGCGCCGGCTTGCCGGCGGGCTTACCCCTGCCGGCCGGCTTGCCTTTGGCGACGGGCTTGCCCTTGCCGGAGGTGCTATCGCTGTTGCTTGCAGTCTTCGCCACTCAACCGCTCCGATGATCAATGGCAGGGCTGGAGGGGCTCGAACCCCCGACCCCCGGTTTTGGAGACCGGTGCTCTACCAATTGAGCTACAGCCCTCAGAAACACACGGTGGACGCTTAGCGCGTCTCCTTGTGCACGGTATGCGTCCCGCACCAGCGACAGTACTTCTTCCGCTCGATGCGGTCCGGGTCGTTCTTCTTGTTCTTGTTCGTGTGATAGTTGCGACGCTTGCACTCCTGGCAAGCGAGCGTGACGAGTTGACGCACGTCGTCATCCTTTCAAACAGAAGCACGTAAGGATACCAAGCGCTACGCGGGAGGGTCAACGCGCCTCCCGGCGGCCCCTGAGCGCGGGCAACAGCCCACGCCGGCCACGGCGGCGGAGTATAGCAGGCCGGGGGACGCGGGCAAAGCCGCGTTGTTCCAGCCGGCTCGTCCGGCCGGCCAGAGATCCTCTCCCCGCCCGCCTACGGGCAGGGTCGAAGGTGACCTGCCGGCTGGCGGTCATGCCCGGCGCGGCCGATACTCACTGCAGACAGCCGCGCCCAGAGGAGACGATATCGACGAGCGGTGGCCGCGCGAGGGCCAGGGACGGACGGAGGATATGACGGCGGACACGCCGGGCGCACGGCGTGTCCCGCCGCCGGTCGTGCCGTCGCGTGGCGCGGAGCCGGAAGCGGCTCCGAAGCCCGCGGCGGCGGCCGTCGCTCCGCCTGCCCCGCCGGCGGCCGTGGCCGAGACTCGGCCCGCCGGCCCGCCGGCGCCTCCGCTCGGGCCCCCCGGCGCAGGGTCGCCGAGTGGCGGACCCGGCCCGTTCGACCTGCCCGCCGCCGACTGGACCTGGGGCAGGGCCGTAGCCGGGCTTGCCGTCGGTTCGGCGCCCGAGGCGGTCTTGTATGTCGTCGCCCTCCTCGCCGGGATGTCCGCGCAGAGCGGCGGCAAGGTCACCGCCGGCAGCGCCGCGGCCCTGGCGATCGGCTCGCTGGTCCTCTACGGGTGGCAGACGCTGGCCGCCTGGGTCTTCTCGTTGCGCACCACCGGCACCCGGTTCGCGCTCTGGGGCTTTCGGCGACCCACGAAAGCCTTCTTCTGGACCATCCCTCTCGCGCTCGCCGTCGTCTACACCGTCAGCGTCGTTCACGACCTCGTCGTGCACCCGCGACAGCAGGACATCATCAGCGAGTTCCCGCGGGGGGCGCTCGGCGTCGGGCTGTTCGTGCTGGTCGCGATCGTCATGGCGCCACTGTTCGAGGAGATCGTCTTTCGCGGCTTTCTGTTCCGCGGCTTCGCCAACTCGTGGGGCTGGAAGTGGGGGGCAGTCGCGTCCGCGGCGATCTTCGGGCTGGCGCACCTGCAGCTCGACGTCTTCGTGCCGCTGGCCACGCTGGGAGTCGCGCTCGCCTGGGTCTACAAGCGCACCGGCTCGCTGTGGACGTGCATCGCGATGCACGCGCTGTTCAACGGGATCGCCGTTCTGGCCTGGGCGCTCACCGGCTGACCGCGACGCGGAGACGGCCGGGGCTTCTCTCTGGAGCGGGGGTCAGCCGAGCAGCGTGGGCTTGCGCAGCTCTCGGCAGACGCACTCGTCGTCCGCCGGCAGGGCCGCCAGCGCCTCCAGGAGGATGCGGCCCATCATCCCAGCGTCGTCGTGGAAGATCTGAGCGAGCACCTCGTGCTCCCACTCCCTGACGACGCCCTCGCCATAGTTGACGATGAGGTAGATGCCCGCATAGCAGGCGCCGATGTCGCGGGCCAGCCACACCTCAGGGCAGAAGCTCTGGCCCACGACGTCGCCGAGCGTCTGCAGAAAGCGGATCTCGGCCGGCGACTCGAAGCGCGGCCCCTCGGTGACCACATAGGTGCCGCGCGTGAACAAGCGGCGCTCGGGAGCGAGACGCCGGGCGGCGCCGACCAGCGCCTCGCGCCCGTCGGCGCACACGGCATCGCGCATGATCAGCAGGTGGTCGCCGGCGACGACCCCGTAGCGGTCGCGGTCGGTGGTCATGTCGACGAAGTCGTCGACCACGACGAGGTCGCCGGGGTCGAGCAGGTGGTCGAGACTGCCGACGCCGGCGTCCGAGAGGATACGCTTGACGCCGGCGCGATGTAGCACGCTGAACACCTGGCGCGAGGCACGGCCGCGCGAGACGCCCTTGCGCCAGCCGTGCAGCCTGACGTGCAACGCGCGTTGCCCGCCGAGCTCGAAGAGCGTGAACGGCGGGCTGTCGCCCCACGGTGTCTCGAAGACGAGATCGCGCTCGAGCACCTGCGCGTCCGCGCGCAGCCCCTCGGGGAAGTCGGCGGCGAGGGAACCGGACCCGCCGATCACCGCACGCGCAGCCGCCGGTACTGCCGCCGCCGGACTCACGGGCCCGTCAGCTCGGGAGTGACGCGCAGCATGACGAACTGCACGTGATCGCCCGTGTCCGAGGTGTACTGGCTGAGCGGCTGGTCGAGCGCCGGGGGGAAGCCCCGGACCAGGCCGAGCGCCGTCGTCCCACGCTGGACCACGTCGCCGATCGCGACCTTGGGCTTGTTCACGTGCGTCATCATGAGCAGCAGCGACGAGTCGGCGGCAAGCCGGATGTCGATCTCGACGTCGTCGTACCGCCCGAGGAGGCTGTACTGCTTGATCGCCGTCACCTTGCCGTCGACGGGGCTCGTGATGGCGGCGCCGGGAACGGCGCCCACGTCGAGGCCCGACGTCGACGACGATGCCTCGCCGCCGCCGCCCGCCATGAGGTAGTACTGCACGCCGCCGCCGCCGGCGAAGATGTCGGCGAGCCTCTGCCCGAGATCACCGCCGCCGAGACGATCGCCGACCGGCGAGAAGGGTACGGTGCCGGCGTTGTCGACCGGGTGGTACGCCACGGCCGTGGTCGCCTGGCGCGCCACGGGCAGCAGGATGTCGGCGCCCTCGACGCGCGCGACCACGACGGTCTCGCCGGAGTCGGCGCCGCCGCCAAAGGTGGGCACGGCGGCGGCTGCGGGGACGCGCGCCGGCGTCTGGCCGGGGATGGCGTACGCGACCCATATCGCAAGGGAGATGAGGGTCACGAGAACGACCAGCGTGACCACACGCCGGCGGCGAATCTTGAGGCGTCGACGAACGTGATGCCGGCGACGCTGATTGGCCGGGCTTGTGTGCATGTCGCGTATGAAGCTACATCGGCGTGACACGGGCCGCAAGCCGCAAGGCGTCCGTCGGCCTCGCGTGGCTGCCCACCTCCCCCGCACACAGCGCACACGCTCGCGTGTTGTCTCCCCTGACGATAGAACCTCGGTCCCAAGCCTCATTCCGAGCGCCGCCGCGCCGATACATGGACTGGACGGATATCCCACCAGGGATCCCGTCGCCCGGTCAACGCAGTTGGGCTCGGAGGTGAGCCATGAAGTCGCGGTGCTGGATCGTTGTCCTTCTGATGATGCTCGCCGCCCTTCTCTTCGCGGCCATGCCCGCCGCGGCCCCCGCCGCCGTCCATCTCAACTCGTACGAGCGGCAACTCGTCAAGTACGTGAACCAGGAGCGGGCGAAGCGGCACCTGCCCAAGCTCCGCGTCAACGCCAAGCTCGTCAACGCGTCCCGGGCACATGCAGCCGACATGGGCGAGAACCAGTACTTTGAGCACGACTCGCTCAGCGGTGAGTCGTGGAGCGACCGTATCGTGCACCACGGCTACACCCGCGAGGGCTACCGCGCATGGAAGGCCGGCGAGAACATCGCCTGGGGCGCGGGCCTGTACTCCAGCCCCGTCGCCGTCGTCCGAGGCTGGATGCACTCGCCGGCGCACCGCGCCGTGATCCTGACCAGGAAGTTCCGCGATATCGGCGTCGGCGCCGAGAGCACCGACGGCTACGGATCGGTCGACGGCACGGTGTGGTTCTTCACCCTCGACCTGGGACGCCGCGTCAAGTAACGCGGACGTACCGCTCCAGAACCACCCCTCGCGGCCCACTGGCCGCCTTCCCCTTCCGCGTCTCCTCGTCACGCCGCCGCCAAGAGTAGGATTGCGGCGTGGACCACGACGCCGGCATGACACCTCAGGCAGCCCGCCGCCTGCGCACGCTCTTCACCGGCGGCGGTCACGAGCAGGTGGTGGCCGTGGCGCACGAGGCGGCGCGCAGGGGCCGCGCCGCCGAGTTGCCCCACGGTCTGCCGGCCGCGCTGCGCGAAGCGCTTCTCGCGGCCGGCGTCCACTCGCTGCACGGCCATCAGGCCGCCGCCCGCGAGCTGCTGGCGGCCGGTGAGAACGTGGTGATCAGCACCGGCACCGCGAGCGGCAAGAGCCTCTGCTACCAGCTCGCCGTACTCGAGCGCTTCGCCGCCGACCCTCAGAGCCGCGCCCTCTTCCTCTTCCCGACCAAAGCACTTGCCCAGGACCAGGCGCGCAAGCTCACCCAACTCCGCCTTCCCGGCGCCGTGCCGGCGATCTATGACGGCGACACGCCGCAGGACCAGCGCGCCCTGCTGCGGCGCACCGCCACCATCGTCCTCAGCAACCCCGACATGCTGCACGTCGGCATCCTCCCCAGCCACGAGCGCTGGGCCGAGTACTTGCATCACCTGCGATATGTGGTGCTCGACGAGGCGCACGTCTACCGCGGCGTCTTCGGCAGCCACGTCGCTCAGGTCGTGCGCCGCCTGAGACGCCTCTGCGCCCAGTACGGGGCCCACCCGCAGTTCGTCCTCACCTCCGCCACGATCGCCAACCCCAAGGCGTTCGCGGAGAAGCTGGTCGGTCTGCCGTTCGCGGTCGTCGACGAGGACCAGGCGCCTCGGCCCGAGCGGACGGTCGTCCTCTGGAACCCGCCGCTCGAGGACCCGGCGGCCGGCACGCGCAAGAGCGCGCTCGCGGAAGCGGGCTACGTCACTGCCGAGTGCGTGCTCGCCGGCGCCCGCGTGATCGCCTTCGCGCCGACGCGCAAGGCGGCGGAGCTCATCTACGGACACGTGAAGCGCCGGCTCGACGACCGTGACTCCAGTGCGGCGGACCGCGTGCAGCCGTACCGCGCCGGCTACACGCCCCAGCAGCGCCGCGACATCGAGCGCCGCCTGTTCGCGCACGAGCTCGACGCCGTGGTCGCGACGCAGGCACTGGAGCTGGGCATCGACGTCGGCAGCCTGGACGTTTCACTGGTGACGGGCTTCCCCGGCACGATCACCAGCCTGACGCAGCGCTGGGGCCGGGCCGGCCGGACTGGGCACGGCTACGCCGTGCTCGTCGCCGGCCAGGACGCGCTCGACCAGTACTTCATGCGCGAACCCGAGCGCCTCCTGGGCCGCAGGGTC
>JBBQFA010000115.1:0-7653 GCA_038321515.1 Thermoleophilia bacterium
GGAGTTCCCGCCCGAGCTGGCGCTGCGGCTGCGCCACGTCATCGTCGCGCATCACGGCATGCGCGAAAAGGGCAGCCCGGTCGTGCCGCAGACGCGAGAGGCGGTCATCGTCCACTACTGTGACGACATGACCGCCCGCATCGCCGCCATCGACGACGCCGAGAGGGCGACGCCGGCCGGCCAGAGTTGGTCGAACCGCATCTTCATGATCGACGCGCCGGCCTATTTCGGCCCGCGCGACGACGCATTCGAAGACTAGCTCCAGATCTCCTTGCAGTCGGCCAGCACTTGCACCGCGTGGCCCCTGGGAGTCACCTTCGGGTAGATCTTGCGAAGCGTGCCGTCGGAGTCGATCAACCACGTCGTGCGCTTGGCCACGCCCACCATCGGCCGCGACACACCGAAGGCGCTCGTCACTGTGTGCTCGCCGTAGTCGCTGATCAGCGGCATCTTCAGGTCGTACTTCTGCGCCCAGCGCTCGTTGGCGGCGGGCTTGTCGACGCTCGCGCCGATCACCTGGACGTCCAGGGCTGCGAACGCGTCGAGCAGGCCGTTGAACTCAACGGCTTCGGTCGTTCAGCCCCCGCTGTTGGCTTTGGGGTAGAAGAAGAGGACGGTGCGCTTGCCGGGCGCGCCGAGATCGAACGTGGCTCCGTCGTACGACGCCCCGGTCACGGCCGGCGCCTTCTGGCCTTCCTTCAGCATGGTCCCTCCCGTGCCGTGGTGTGCGACGGCGCACGTCGCACTGAGTGGCCGCCGCTCGTGCTTCCCTCATGGTGGATGCCCCTCCGTGAGTGCCGCGAAACGAGGTGCGGGCGGGGCAGGCATGGGCACGACTCGAGGCGGATCCCTCCGGCGCGAGGTAGACTTGTGGCATGGCACGAACGTTGAGAGTGAGCGTCGACTACGATCGTTGCACCGGCGTCGGCGCCTGCGAGCAGGTCTGCCCGGAGGTGTTCTTCATGAAGGACGACGGGCTGCCCGAGGTGCTCGAAGCCGAGCCGCACGAGACGCTGTGGGCCGCCGTGGAACGCGCCCAGGAGGCGTGCCCCGACGAGGCGGTCGTGCTGGAGTGGGCCGACGCGTGAGCCGAACGGCCGGCTGACTCAGCCGGCGATCTCGGCGTCGTCGTCCGCTGGAGGCGCCGCGACCACGTAGAAGGTCAGCGGCCCCAGGCCCACGTTGGCGACGCGATGCCAGGCGCCGGGGGGCACGGCGAGCGCCTCGCGCTCGCCCACTTTGAGCTGCTCCCCGTCGACGTCGATCATCGCGGTACCGTCGAGCACGAGGTACACCTCTTCCTGCTCGCGATGCAGGTGCCTCGACATCGAGCCTTCGGCCAGGGTGAACACGTTGACGCGCAGGTGGTGCACGCCGAGCGCCTCACTCAGGCGCTGGACGCTCAGCTGCTCGGAGATGCTCTCAGTAGGTACGGCACGGATGACCTTCATCGGCCTCTCCTCAGCGTCCGGTGACGCCCGTGACTACCGCGGCGCGGCGCGCCGCCTTGCGACGCCCGCTCACTCTCGCTCGAGCGGCAAGATGGTGACCGGGATGCGGCAGAGGTCACGGAAGCGCTCGGCGTCGCCGGCGTCGCCGACGACCTCGCCGTAGTGCATGGGGACGGCGGCGGCCGCGTGGATGAGGTCGCAAGCCGCGGCCGCCTCCTCGGCGGTCATCGTGTAGGTGCCGCCGACGGGGAGCAGCGCCACGTCACAGCGCACGTCGGCCATCTCGGGGACGGTGTCGGTGTCGCCGGCGTGGTAGTAGCGCACTCCATCAAGAGCTACGACGTACCCGAGACCGCCGGCCGCGCGCGGGTGGAACTGCTCGCCGGGGGAGCGGAACTTGTCGACGTTGTAGGCGGGCACCGCCGTGATCTCGACGCCGTCCACTTCGCTGGTCTCGCCGGCCGCGAGGGTGATCGGCGTGCGGCCGGGCACCTGGGCAGTCACCGACGACGGGCCGACGACAACGGTACCCGGCCCAGCCAGCGCCTCGATATCCGGCAGGCTGAGATGGTCGAAGTGCTCGTGGGTGACGAGGATCAGGCCGGCCGGCGGAAGGCCCGCCGGCAGCTTCCAGGGGTCGATGTAGACGGTCACGCTGCCGTCGAGACGGAACGAGTCGTGACCGAGCCAGTGGATGTTCTCGAGCATGAGCACCTCCCGCGACGGACTGCCGAGAGCGTCTTACCCGTTCGGGCAGAAAGAACGACGGGCCGGTCGCCGGATCCCGAGCGATCCTCCGGCGGCCGGCCCGTCAGAAACGCGGGAGACCTACTGGTCGGCCTCTTCGTCGGCCTCGTCGATCACGACGACCTCGTCGAGCACGACGCCGTCGGCCTCGTCGGTCACTTTGACCTCGTCGACCATGGCGCCGGTGGCCTCGTCGATCACGACGACCTCTTCGGTCACGACCTCGTCGACCACGACGCCGTCGACCACGAGATCGTCGACCTTGACATCGTCGATCACGATCATGCCGTCGTCGGTCTCTTCGACCTCGGTGATCTCGACCTCATCGATCTCGACGACCGGAGCAGCCGCGGCGGCGGGGGCGGTCACGGGCTTCACATTGGCGGCCTGCGGGCCCTTGCGGCCCTGCTCCACCTCGTACTCGACGACCATGTCTTTGTCGAGCATCGTGACGCCGTCGGCGAGGCCGGTGACGTGCACGAAAATGTCGTTATCATTGTCCTGCTCGATGAAGCCGAAGGCCTTCTCCGTCGAGAACCACTTGACTTTACCCTGAGGCACTTTCTTTCTCCTTTGATCTTGAAGCGCTTCGCCGCCGGTGCTCGGTGTGGCCGTGAGGCGCTCCTTGTGCCGCTCGCGCCGGTCTCTGAGGCGCAGAACGTGCAGATAGTGTACTCGCAGATGGCAGACCTCGAAAGCCGGTCGCCGTCGGCGCAAGCAAGCGGCCGCGCCGCCAGCTGTGATCAGCAGCGCGTGACCGCGAAGATCGCGACGCGCGCCATGAGGTTTGGCGCCAGGGCCCGCGCCGGAGGGGGCCTATCCACGCCGCTGAGGTAGAGCTCGTGGTCGATACAGAGGCCCTCCTCGTGGCACAGAGCGCGGAAGTCGTTGATGGTGCAGAGGTGGATATTGGGCGTGTCCCACCACTGGTGTGGGAGGTCGCGCGAGACCGGCATACGGCCGCCGAGAAGGAGCTGCAGGCGCGGCGTCCAGTGGGCGAAGTTGGGAAAGCTGACGATGGCCTGCCGGCCGACGCGCACCATCTCGCGCACGATCATCCGCGGCCGCCTCAGCTGCTGCAGGCTCATGCTCAGGATCACGACGTCGTGCGAGCCGTCGCCGAAGTCGGCGAGGCCCTCGTCGAGGTCGCCGTGGAACACGGAGAGGCCCTTTCTCACGCAGGCCTCGACGGCGTCCTGCGAGACGTCCACGCCGCTACCGTGCACACCCTTCTCGGCGATGAGCTCGCTGAGCAGCTCGCCGTCGCCGCAGGCGAGGTCGAGCACCGTGGCGCCGACCGGCACCAGGCCTTCGATCAGTTTGTAGTCGATGCGCCGCACAGCGATCATCCTACCGCTTCGCCGTGCGCCGTAGTCACCCAGGCAGCGCGAACGTCCGCGCACCACTGGCGAGAAACGCGCCGATGATGCCTTCCATCTTCTCGCGTTCGAGCAGAAAGGCGTCGTGGCCGTAGTGGCTCTCGACTTCGTAGTAGCTCACGTGCTTGTGGGTCGCGCGGAGCGCACTGACGATCTCCTTGAGTTGGTACGGCGGGTGCAGCCAGTCGCTGCTGTAGCCGAGCACGAGAAACCGCGCCTTGACGTCGCGAAAGGCGCGCACCAGGCTGCCGTGCGCGCGTGTGAGGTCGAAGTAGTCGAGTGCGCGCGTGATGTACAGGTACGTGTTGGCGTCGAAGCGGTCGGTGAAGCTCAGGCCCTGGTGCCGCAGGTAGCTCTCGACCTCGAAGTCGGCCGAGAACGTGAAGGAGTAGTCGTGAATATCACGCAGCCGCCGCCCGAACTTCTCCTGCATCGCCTCGTCGCTGAGATAGGTGATGTGGCCGATCATCCGCGCCACGCTGAGACCCTTGCTGGGCGGTTTGCCGTCGTAGTAGTGCCCGCCACACCAATCGGGGTCGGCCATGATCGCCTGGCGGCCGACCTCGTTGAAGGCGATCGCCTGGGTGGGCTGGCGTGCCGCCGTCGCCAGGGGCACGCAGAGATGCACGCGGTCGGGATGGGAGATGGCCCACTCGAGCACCTGCATGCCGCCCATGGACCCGCCGACGGCGGCGAGCAGCTTGGGGACACCGAGGTGGTCGAGCAGCATCTCCTGGGCGTTGACCATGTCGGCGATGGTGATGATCGGGAAGTCCGTGCCGTAGGGCCGGCCGGTCGCGGGGTTTTCGCTGGCCGGCCCGGTGGAGCCTGTGCAGCCGCCGATCACGTTGCTGCTGATCACGAAGTACTTGTCGGTGTCGAGCCCCTTGCCGGGGCCGATCAGCATGTCCCACCAGCCGGGACGTTTGTCGCTCGCGCTGTGAAGGCCGGCGACATGCGCGTCACCCGAGAGAGCGTGGGTGACGAGGATCGCGTTGTCCTTGCGCTCGCTGAGCGTGCCGTAGGTCTCATAGGCGATCGTGAACGGCGCCAGCGTGCCGCCACCCTCGAGCGCGAGCTCCTGCCCGGGCTGGTCGAAGGCGACGCTCTGGGTGCGCACGATCCCGGCCGAGCCGGCGTCGCCGTCGAGGCTCATGGCGACGTCGCCGATCTCTTTGCTCTGTCGTTGCTTCTTGTCGGTCATCGCGCAGCCTCACGTCCGTATGGCGGGCGGCTTTGCCGGCCGCCCGGCGCACATTCTATTCCCCACCGGCGCCTCGTGGCGGGCGGCGGCCGGCCGTCAGGCCTTGGCCAGCGCCTGCTCGACGTCGGCGACGATGTCCTCGAGCGACTCGATACCGATGCTGAGCCGCACGAAGTCGTCGGTGACTCCGGTGGTGAGTTGCTCGTCGGCGGTGAGCTGCGAGTGGGTCGTGGTCGCCGGATGGATGCAGAGTGACTTGGCGTCGCCGATGTTGGCCACGTGCGAGAGCAGCTGCGTGCTCTCGACGAAGCGCCGGCCCGCCTCACGGCCGCCGGCGATGCCGAAGCCGATCATCGCTCCGTAGAGCCCGCGGTGGTGGTACTTCTTCGCGAGTTCGTGCGTCGGATGGCAGGGCAGCCCGGGATAGCTGACCCAGCTCACCTTGGGGTGCTCCTGCAGGAACTCCGCGACGCCGTAGGCGTTGACGCTGTGCCGCTCCATGCGCAGGTGCAGCGTCTCGAGGCCCTGCAGGAAGAGGAAGGCGTTGAACGGCGAAAGCGCGGCGCCGATGTCGCGCAGCAGGCTCACACGGAGCTTGATGATGTAGGTGATCGGCCCCAGCGCCTCGTAGAACTTGAGCCCGTGGTAGCTGGCGTCGGGCTCGACGAGGCCGGGGAACTTGTCGTTCTGCGACCAGTCGAACCGGCCCGCGTCGACGACCACGCCGCCGATGGACGTGCCGTGGCCGCCGATGAACTTGGTCGCCGAGTGCACGACGATGTCGGCGCCGTGGTCGATCGGCCGGATGAGATACGGCGTCGCCATCGTGTTGTCCACGATCAGCGGGATGCCGGCCTCGTGGGCGATCGCCGCGACGGCCGCGATGTCGAGCGTGTCGAGTTTGGGATTGCCTACCGTCTCGGCGTAGAGCAGCCTGGTGGTCGGCCTGATCGCGCGACGGAAGTTCTCCGGGTCGACGGGGTCGACGAGGTCGATGTCGAGCCCAAAGCGCGGCAGCGTATGCACGAAGAGGTTGTAGGTCCCGCCGTAGAGGCTGTTGGCGCTCACGACGTGGTCGCCGGCGCCGGCGATGTTGAGGATGCTGAACGTCACGGCGGCCGACCCCGAGGCGAAGGCGAGCCCCCCGACGCCCCCCTCGAGCGCGGCGACGCGCTTCTCGAACACGTCGTTGGTCGGGTTCATCATCCGCGTGTAGATGTTGCCGAACTCGCGCAGGCCGAAGAGGTCGGCGGCGTGGTCGGCGCTGTCGAACGTGTAGGCCGTGGTCTGATAGATCGGGACGGCGCGCGCGTTGGTCGTCGGGTCGGGCTCCTGGCCGCCGTGCAGGGCGATGGTGTCAAAGCCCTGAGTGGCCGCTGCGTCTGCGTCAGTCATGTCGTCTCGCCTCCTGTCAGATGTAATACATCGGGGATTCGTGCGCCCGGGCCGCGGCCGCGGCGATGGTGGCCGAGCCGAGCACGGCGCGCGTGCACTCGCGGACCGCGCGCCACACCGGTGCGACCAGGGCCTCCGCCTGGTCGCCGCCGCGCATTCGTCCTTTGCCGCCGTGCGCCCCGTCGACGAGGTCGATCACGTCGGCAAAGCTGACCGTCGACGCGTCGCGGGCAAGGACGTATCCGCCGTTCTTGCCGCGCCGGCTCTCGACCAGGCCGCCTTGCCGCAGGTCGTGCATCACCTGGTCGAGGAACTTGGGCGGTATGCCGGTGAAGGCGATGATGTCACGCGCCTGCACCGGCCCCGGGCCGTCGGCCAGAGCCAGTCTCACCAGGGCCTTGATCGCGTAATCGCTCTTGGTGGAGAGGTGGATCACGTTACTCCCGCGAAGTCCTACTTCTTCCTAGGAATACGGGAGGTTACGCGGCAAGACGGTCGCCTGTCAAGCGTTCAGCCGATCACTCCGGGCGGCGGCGTGCGTGTCGCCTGCCGGCGGGGGGGACCTGCTACGATGGCGCCATGGAGATGCCCGCCGACCCCCAGATCGCCGAGGTCCTGCGGCGCGAGCTGCCCGGCCTCGAAGAGGCCGTCCCTCTCGCGCCGGTCACCGCCTACGGCGTCGGCGGACCGGCGCAGTACCTCGTCCGCGCCGGGACGACCGGCGTGCTGGTGCACGCCGTGCTCACGGCGCGCGAGCTGGGCCTGCCGGTCGTGGTGCTCGGCCGCTGCACGAACGTGCTCGTCGGCGACGCCGGCGTCCCCGGCCTCACGGTACTCGCCCGCAACGAGAGCACGACGCTTCACGGCCGCGTCCTGCGCGCCGAGGCCGGCGTCGAGCTGCCCGGTCTGGTCTCCGACCTTGCCGAGCAGGGACTCGCCGGCCTCACCTTCGCCGCCAACATCCCCGGCTCCGTCGGAGGCGCCGTGGTCGGTAACGCCGGCGCCTACGGCGAGGCTGTCAGCGACGCCCTCCTCGAGATCCACCTCCTGGAAGAGGGCAAGGAGCACGTCGTCCAGCCCGACCGGCTCGACTTCGGCTATCGCACGAGTCTGCTCAAGGAGCGGACCGACCTCGTCGTGCTGTCGGCCTCGTTTCTGCTGCACCACGGCAAGCGCGACGAGCTGAGGCGGCGCATCACCGACGACGCCGCGCTGCGCCACAGCAAGCATCCGCTCGAGTACGCGAGCTGCGGCAGCTACTTCAAGAACCCGTCGCGTGAGCTGCCGGCGGCCCGTCTCATCGAGGACGCCGGCCTCAAGGGCCTGCGCATCGGCCAGGCCCACGTGAGCGAGAAGCACGCCAACTTCCTTGTCGCCGACCCCTCGGCGACCGCCGCCGACATCGTCGCGCTGGCTGCCGAGGTCACGCGCCGCGTGCACGAGAACAGCGGCTACGAGCTGGTCGAAGAGGTCCGCC
>JBBQFA010000116.1:0-7629 GCA_038321515.1 Thermoleophilia bacterium
CGAGCGCGAGGCCGACGAGTTCCACGTCGACAGCGACCCCGAGGACGAGTTCGGCTACTTCAACTACTTCGATATCTTCGAGTCGTACCGACGGGTGGCCGTCAACGCCGCCGCGCTCGGTCCCGACGAGCTCAAGCTGCAGCGGACCAAGGTCGACAAGCTGCGCAACGACTACGTCGACCGCGGCTTCAAGAACGTGGAGCACGCCAAGGAGCAGATCGACAAGGCCTGGGAGCAGTTCAAGACCATCACTCCCCGCGACGTCATCGGCGACGAGGCTCTCTACCAGCAGATGGAGCGTATGTTCGGACGCGACTCCGGCTACGAGCCCGAGAGCTTTGGCGTCTACTTCACCGGCGGCACCGGTGCCGAGGGCGTGCGCGAGCTGCTCAAGCGCGTCGATCTCGACGCCGAGGCGACTGAGCTGCGGGAGACGATCCACACGGCCAAGGGCCAGCGCCAGGCGCGCGCCGTCAAACGCCTCAAGGTCGCTTCGGCCTTCCTGCGCAGCGGCAACCATCCCGAGTGGATGGTCCTCGACGTGATCCCGGTGATCCCTCCGGAGCTACGTCCGATGGTACAGCTGGACGGCGGCCGTTTCGCCACCAGCGACCTCAACGACCTCTACCGGCGCGTCATCAACCGCAACAACCGCCTCAAGCGGCTGCTCGACCTGCAGGCGCCGGACATCATCGTCAACAACGAGAAGCGGATGCTGCAGGAGGCCGTGGACGCGCTCTTCGACAACGGCCGCCGCGGTCGCGCCGTGACGGGCCCGGGCAACCGCCCGCTCAAGTCACTGAGCGACATGCTCAAGGGCAAGCAGGGCCGCTTTCGCCAGAACCTGCTCGGCAAGCGCGTCGACTACTCAGGCCGTTCAGTCATCGTGGCCGGGCCGCACCTCAAGATGCACCAGTGCGGCCTCCCCAAGATGATGGCGCTCGAGCTCTTCAAGCCGTTCATCATGAGCCGCCTCGTGGGCCGCAAGATGGTCCAGAACATCAAGGCGGCCAAGAAGATGGTCGAGTCGATGGTGCCCGAGGTCTGGGACATCCTCGAGGAGGTCATCACCGAGCACCCCGTGATGCTCAACCGCGCGCCGACGCTGCACCGGCTCGGCATCCAGGCGTTCGAGCCGCTGCTGGTCGAGGGCAAGGCCATCCAGATCCACCCGCTCGTCTGCTCGGCGTTCAACGCCGACTTCGACGGCGACCAGATGGCCGTCCATCTGCCGCTGAGCTGGGAGGCGCAGGCCGAGGCTCGCGTGCTCATGCTCAGCACCAACAACATCCTTTCGCCGGCGCACGGCAAGCCCATCGCCGTGCCCAGCCAGGACATGGTCATCGGCATGTACTACCTCACCTATCACGCCGAGGACGATCTCAGCGAAGCCGCGCCGGATCACTTCGGCGAGCAGCTCCACGCCTACAGCAACTACGACGAGGTGCAGCGCGCCTGGGAGCAGCGCATCCTCGACCAGCGCGAGGTGCCGACCAAGCGTGAGGCCGGCATCGCCGAGTTCACTCGCCGTCCGATCCTGCTGCGCCTGTACGGTGGCGGCCGGGTCGTCACGACCGTCGGCCGCGCCCTCTTCAACATGCGCGTCGAGGAGGGTCTGCGTGAGGTGCTCGGTCCCGAGTACCAGGGCGACTACACGTACATCAACTACACGATGACAAAGAAGGGGCTCGCGACCTTCATCAACAAGCTGGTCGCGCGCTACGGCGCCAACAAGGTGGCCCGCATCCTCGACGTGTTCAAGGAGGTCGGCTTCCACTTCGCGACCCGCGCCGCCGTCACCGTGTCCAAGAACGACGTCGTCATCCCCGAGAAGGAGAAGGCCGCCATCCTCAAAGAGCACGAGGCCATGGTCGACCAGCTCCGTGACGAGTACAACAACGGGTTCCTCTCCGAGGAGGAGCGTCGCGGCAAGGTGCAGGAGATCTGGCGTGAAGCCGACGTGCAGATCACGGCCGCGACCAAGGCCAACTTCAAGGACCTCAACCCGATCTACATGATGGCCACCTCCGGCGCTCGCGGCGACATCAAGCAGATCCGCCAGCTCGCCGGCTGGCGCGGCCAGATGTCGAACCCGAAGGGCGAGATCGTCGAGCAGCCCGTGAAGTCGAGCTTCATCGAAGGCCTCTCCGTGCTCGAGTTCTTCATCTCGACCCACGGCGCCCGCAAGGGTCTCGCCGACACCGCCCTGCGCACCGCCGACTCGGGCTACCTCACACGGCGCCTCGTCGATGTCTGCCAGGACGTCACCATCAGCGACCTCGACTGCGGCACCAAGGAATGGGTGCCGATGTCGCCGTGGTCCCGCCGCCGCGAGGAGAACCCTCAGCTCGAAGGCACGAACCTGGCCGAGGACGTCAAGCGGCCGCGCAGCGATCGCGTCGTTCTCAAGAAGGGCGAGAAGATCGGCCCGGCCCAGATCGGCCTTCTGCGCGAGGTCTACTCCACACTGCCGAACGCCAAGGTGAAGGTCAAAAGCGGCAAGGCAGCCGGAGCCCTGATGGCCATGTGGACGCACGAGCCCAACGAGAACCTCCTGGGCCGGCACCTCGGCGCCGCGATCGTCGAGGAGGCAACCGGCGAGGTCGTGTTCGACCGCGACACGCACATCGACGTCGAGACCCGTGAGCAGATCCTCGACATCCTGGCGCGCAGCTCGGAGGCCAATCCCATGGTGCCCGTGCGCAGCGTGCTCAAGTGCGATGCCGAGATCGGCGTCTGCCAGAAGTGCTACGGCTATGCGCTCGCCAACAATGCGCCCGCCGAGATCGGTGACGCCGTCGGGCACATCGCGGCGCAGTCGATCGGCGAGCCGGGTACGCAGCTCACCATGCGCACCTTCCACACCGGCGGCGTTGCCGGCGCCGACATCACCCACGGCCTCCCGCGCGTGGTCGAGCTGTTCGAGGCGCGCAAGCCGAAGGGCGTGGCGCGTATCGCCGAGGTCTCGGGTACGGTGTCGATCGAAGACACCGAGCGTGGCTGCAAGGTGACGATCACACCGGAGGAGGGCGCGGCCAAGGAGTACGTCTTCACCGCGCGCCGCAGCAACGTGTTCGTCGAGGACGGCGACTGGGTCGACGAGGGCACGAAGCTCTCGCCCGGCTCCGTCTATCCGGCTGAGCTGCTCAAGCACGCCGGCGACACGGCCACCGAGCGCTACCTCGTGAACGAGGTGCAGGAGGTGTACCGCTCTCAGGGCGTGGAGATCAACGACAAACACATCGAGCTCATCGTGCGCCGCATGATGCGCAAGGTGCGTGTCGTCACGGCGGGGGACACGGAGTTCCTCCCCGGCCAGCTCGTCGACAGCTACGTCTTCATCAAGGAGAACCACCGCGTCAGCGAGGAGGGCGGCGAGCCGGCCGAGGCCGAGGAGCTCATCCTCGGCATCACCAAGGCGTCGTTGGCCACCGAGAGCTTCCTCAGCGCGGCTTCATTCCAGGAGACGACGAAGGTGCTCACCGACGCCGCGATCGAGGGCAAGGTCGACATCCTCGCCGGCCTCAAGGAGAACATCATCATCGGCAAGCTGATCCCGGCAGGGACGGGGCTGCGTCAGTACCGCGGCATCGAGATCCATCCCGCGGGCAAGGCTGAGGCTTTGGCCGAGGCCGACCGCATGATGAGCGGCGACCCGGTCTGGGGCTTCGACCAGGAGGCCGAGTAGCAGTCCGACCACCGCCAGGAGACCACGGGGCAGCGGCCGCGGAAGCCGCATGTTGCGGCCGCCGCCCCGTTTCGCTAAACTACATGGCCGCTGTCCTTCAGCGGCAGGCCAGAGAGACCAGAGAGGTCAGATGACTACCATCAGCCAGCTCGTTCGCAAGGGGCGTGAGAGCAAGTCGAAGCGCTCAAAGACCCCCGCGCTCAAGGGTTCTCCCCAGAAGCGCGGCGTCTGCACGCGCGTGTATACCGTGACGCCGAAGAAGCCGAACTCCGCCCTGCGTAAGGTCGCTCGTGTCAGGCTTGTGAACGGCATGGAAGTCACCACCTACATCCCCGGCATCGGCCACAACCTGCAGGAGCACTCCGTCGTGCTCGTGCGTGGCGGCCGCGTCAAGGACCTGCCGGGCGTGCGCTACAAGGTCATCCGCGGGTCTCTCGACGCCTCGGGCGTCGCCGACCGCAAGCAAGCCCGTTCGCGCTACGGGTCCAAGGCGAAGGGGTGAGGTAGACCATGCCGCGTAGAGGTACGATCACGCGCCGGGAAGTCCTCCCGGACCCCGTGTACAACAGCAAGCTCGTCACGCAGGTCATCAACAAGGTGCTGCTTGACGGCAAGAAGAGCACGGCCGAGCAGATCGTCTACGGCGCCCTCGAGATCGTCCGCGAGAAGACCGGGCGCGATCCCGTCGAGGTGCTGCAGGACGCCATCCAGGCGCTCACGCCGCACCTCGAGGTGAAAAGTCGGCGCGTCGGTGGCGCCACCTACCAGGTGCCGGTCGAGGTGCCCGGCCGTCGCGCCCGCACCCTGGCCATCCGTTGGCTGGTCTCGTTCGCACGCGCCCGCCGCGAGAAGGTCATGGCCGAGCGCCTGGCCAACGAGATGATGGACGCACTGGCCGGTCAGGGAGGCGCGTTCAAGAAGAAGGACGACATCTTCCGCATGGCGCAGGCCAACAAGGCGTTCGCCCACTACCGCTGGTAATCCGCCGGGAGCCCCTCACTGAGCTCCATCGGTGAGGGGCTTTCGCATGGAAGGAACACGATAACAAGCATGCGACAGTATTCGCTCGAGAACACGCGCAACATCGGCATCATGGCACACATCGACGCCGGCAAGACCACGACGACCGAGCGCATCCTGTATTACACGGGAAAGACGCACAAGATCGGCGAGGTCCACGAGGGCGCGGCCGTGATGGACTGGATGGCGCAGGAGCAAGAGCGTGGCATCACCATCACGTCGGCTGCGACCACCGTTTCCTGGCGCGACACGCAGATCAACATCATCGACACGCCGGGGCATGTGGACTTCACCATGGAGGTCGAGCGCAGCCTGCGCGTGCTCGACGGCGCCATCGCCCTCTTCTGCTCCGTCGGGGGCGTGGAGCCCCAGTCCGAGACGGTCTGGCGGCAGGCCGACAAGTACGGCATCCCGCGTATCGCCTTCGTCAACAAGATGGACCGCATCGGCGCCGACTTCTTCCGCGGCCTCGAGATGATGGTCGACCGCCTCGGAGCCAACCCCGTGGCCCTGCAGATCCCCATCGGCCGCGAGGCCGACTTCCGCGGCATCATCGACCTCATCGAGATGAACGCGGTCGTCTACGAGGACGAGCTCGGCACCGACTTCGAGGTCGTCGGCATCCCCGAAGACCACCGACAACTGGCCGACGAGTACCGGCTCAAGCTCGTCGAGTCCATCGCCGACCACGACGACCACCTCCTTGAGACCTATCTGGACGGCGGCGAGATCACCCCCGCGCACCTGCGCGAGGTCATCCGTCAGGCCACGCTGGACATCAGCATCACCCCGGTCATGTGCGGCTCGGCTTTCAAGAACAAGGGCGTGCAGCCGCTCATGGACGCGATCATCGACTTTCTGCCGGCGCCGAGCGATGTCGCCGACGTCATCGGCGTCAAACCCAACGGCGAAGAGGCCACGCGGCCGACCGCCGACGACGCGCCGTTCGCGGCGCTCGCCTTCAAGGTCGCTGTCGATCCCTACGTCGGCAAGCTCACCTACTTTCGCGTCTACTCGGGCACGCTCAAGGCCGGCTCCTACGTCAGCAACTCGAGCAAGGACAAGCGCGAGCGCATCAGCCGGATCCTCCAGATGCACGCCAACCATCGCGAGGACCGCGACGAGATCTATGCGGGCGAGCTGGCCGCCGCCGTCGGGCTCAAGAACACCGGCACCGGAGACACACTCTGCGACCCGTCGAAGCCTGTCATCCTCGAGTCGATGGAGTTCCCCGAGCCTGTCATCATGGTCGCGATCGAACCCAAGACGAAGGCCGACGAAGAGAAGCTCGGCAGTTCGCTCGCGCGCCTTGCCGAGGAGGACCCCACCTTTCGCGTCTACACCGACGAGGAGACGGGCCAGACCATCATCAAGGGCATGGGTGAGCTGCACCTCGAGATCATCGTCGACCGTCTGACCCGTGAATTCGGTGTGGACGCCAACGTGGGCCGGCCGCAGGTCGCCTACCGCGAGACCGTCCGCAACAAGGTCGAGAAGGTAGAGGGACGGTTCGTGCGCCAGAGCGGCGGCCGTGGCCAGTACGGCCACGTGCGCATCAACATGGAACCCAACGTGCCCGGCGGCGGCTACGAGTTCGAGAGCCGCATCATGGGCGGCGTGGTGCCGCGCGAATACATCCCCTCGGTCGACGACGGCATCCGCGAGGCGATGAGCACCGGCGTACTCGCCGGCTACCCGATGGTCGACATCAAGGTCTCCCTGGTCGACGGCAGTTACCACGAGGTCGACTCGTCGGACATGGCCTTCAAGATCGCCGGCTCCCTGGCCTTCAAGAACGCCGCCCAGAAGGCAAAGCCTGTGCTGCTCGAGCCGATGATGGCCGTCGAGGTCGTCACGCCGGCCGACTTCATGGGCGACGTCATGGGCGATCTCAGCTCGCGTCGCGGCCACATCGACGGTATGGAGCCGCGCGGCAACGCCCAGGTCATCAACGCCACGGTGCCGCTCTCGACGATGTTCGGGTACGCCACGGATCTGCGCTCGGCGACGCAGGGCAGAGCCACGTACACGATGCAGTTCAAGCACTACGCCGAGGTACCCGCGTCCATCGCCACGGAGATCGTCACGAAGGTGCGCGGTGGGTGAACGATGTGAATGCCGGGCTGTTTGCTCAAGCATGCCGGCGTCGTGTATACTGCCGACCTTTGGTGCGACGGGCTGTCGCACCGATTCTTGTGTGACTTCGACCTTCGGGTTTCGGGAAAAGGAGTAGCAGACATGGCCAAGCAGAAGTTTGACCGCAGCAAGCCACACATGAACGTGGGCACCATCGGTCACGTCGACCATGGCAAGACCACCCTCACCGCTGCGATCACGCTCGTGCTACACAACCGCGGCGGCAACACTGAGTTCACCGCGTTCGACATGATCGACAAGGCGCCCGAAGAGCGCGAGCGCGGCATCACCATCGCCACCGCGCACGTCGAGTACGAGACCGAGAAGCGCCACTACGCTCACGTCGACTGCCCGGGCCACGCCGACTACATCAAGAACATGATCACCGGTGCCGCCCAGATGGACGCCGCGGTCCTCGTGGTCGGAGCCGACGACGGCCCCATGCCGCAGACGCGCGAGCACATCCTGCTCGCGCATCAGGTGAACGTGCCGCACGTCATCGTCTACATGAACAAGGTCGACCTCGTCGACGACCCGGAGCTCATCGAGCTGGTCGAGATGGAGGTCCGCGAGCTGCTCTCCGAATACGAGTTCCCGGGCGACGACGTCCCGGTCATCAAGGGCTCGGCTCTCAAGGCGCTCGAGTGCGGCTGCGGCAAGGACGACTGCGAGTGGTGCAAGAGCATCATCGAGCTCACGAACGCCCTCGACGAGTATCTCCCCGAGCCCGAGCGCGACATCGACAAGCCCTTCCTCATGCCGGTCGAGGACGTGTTCACGATCAC
>JBBQFA010000117.1:0-7628 GCA_038321515.1 Thermoleophilia bacterium
GTCGGCGCAGGTACAGGCCGCGCACCTCCTCTACTTCGTGATCAAGGACCACCCGTTCACCGACGGCAACAAACGCATCGCGGCGCTGCTGTTTCTGGAGTACCTGGCCCGCAACGGCCTCCTGACCCATGCCGACGGTTCGTCGCGCGTCGCCGACAACGCCATCGTCGCGCTCACGTTGCTGGTCGCCGCGAGCGATCCGGGCCAGAAGGACCTCATGATCAGGCTCATCGTCAACCTGTTGGACGACGCGGGTTGAGGCGCGCTCGCTCTGCCAGGGCCTCGAGCGGGAGGCCCTCGACGGCGACGGCGGCTATCCGGGTCACGCCATCTCGCCGCAGCCCGAGTGCCTGGCGATGCTCGACGCGCTCACGAGCTTCCACTCCTTCCTGCAGGTCAGAGCGGAGTATCAGGGGCTGAACAATTGGCACATCTCGGACGCCTTGACCGGCAGCGCGATCCGGGCTCCGGAGTTCATCCGCCACCGGGCGGAGACCTCTGTGGACAGGGTGTCTGAGGACGCCGTGAGCATCGTCCAGGCCACGATGGACCGAGTCTGGCAGGCGGCAGGGCACAGGCGGTCTGAGGTTCGCGCGGGGGAGCTGGGTGGCACGGGTTCGAATCCCGTATGCGCTACCACCCGTTTGCAGGGATTTCTTCCCCACGGCCCTTCGCTCAGACGCCGTTCTGCAACCATTCTGCAACCCAAATACATGGTTGTGGTTGGCGCAGGATGGGGCCGCCTGACCCTCGTTGGGAGCGTGGTCGCGCTCGCCGACCGGCGCAGTCGGTCCTTGCAGGCCGACGCCGGCTGCCCCGCTTCGCGTACTCTCAGGGTCGCCTTGGCGGCGCTCGGTTCGTCACCCACTTCCAGCGCCGAATTGGCAACGCGGGACTTGAGGCCTGTCAGGCCACCCCCGCGTAATCGCGCTGCACCGCCTCGCCGAGGCTCGTCGGGTGGACGACCGGGTAGCGCCGGGCTGTCGCGCCGGCGTCGAACGCCATGTCGGTGGTGTCCATGACGATTGCGGCCTTCACTTGCCGAGCCATGCTCGCATTGAAGGGTCGCAGGATGACCGACATGGCGCGCAGCATGGCCAGCGGGATGTGCTGCTCTTTACCGGTCGCGCCTGTAAGTTCCTCGAACCGGTGAACGAACTGATTGACGCTTAGGTTGTCGGGGCCGCCGACGTCGATCGCCTGGCCGCGCAGCTCGGGGTCGAAGAGCGCGAGCTCGACGAACGCGGCCACGTCACGCGCCGAGACGAAGTTGATGGGGTTGTCGCCACGGCCGAAGATCCGCGTCTTGTGATCCTGAAGCAGCGGCGCGGCGATGAGCGTCGCCCAGACCTCCATCGAGGCTGTGGGCCGGATGATGGTCCAGGTCAGGTTCGACGCCGTGAGGACCTGCTCGACCTGGTGTTTGATCCGCCCCAGCTCGAGGGGGCTGTCGGGCCCGGCGCCGTGCAGCGAGACCAGTACGAAGTGCCCGCTCGCCGTCTTCTCCGCGGCCCGGATCAGATTGATGTTGCCCTGGAGGTCGGCGCTGCGCAGATCGCCGCCTTGGGGCCGCCCGAAGGCCGAGAAGGCAGAAACGACGGCGTCCGCCCCCGCGACCGCCGCCTCTACCGCCGATCGGTCGCGTACGTCGCCACCGACTACCTCGACGGATTCACTCTGCAGGTGCCGGGCCCGATCAACGTCGCGGGCCAGGATCCGTACCATCACGCCGTGTTCGGTCAACCGCCGGACCAGGTGGCCGCCCAGCGTCCCCGTGCCGCCCGCCACCGCCACCAGCCGAGGCGGTTCCTTCGCTTGCGAGGCGCTCATGTCTCTTGGCCCCCGAGCCGTTCGGCGATTGCCGCATCGATTCCGGCACCGCTCTCCTCGGCCGGCTCCATGTAGAAGTGCACCCAGGCGAAGACGTCGTCGCGCACACCCTGGATGGTCACGCCGCGCATCACGCTGCGGCCGCCGTCACGGCGCGTGCCGCGCCACTCCCATTCCGTCCAGACCTCGTCGCCGTTCACCGCCCAGCGGAGAAGCTCCGCGTGGAGGTCGGGTATGCCGCCGAGGATCTGCGTCCAGTTCTTGCGCAGCTGCTCGTGGCCGCGGAACGAGCGGTCCGGATGCAGGGGTTGGACGCTGTCGTAGTCGGGTGCGAAACAGGCCGCGATCGCATCGAGATCGTGGTCGTTGATTGCCTGGTGCAGTCGCTGGACCACCCGTGGGACGTCCATCTCCACATCACCGCCTCTCGTAGGGGCCGCGGCCCCGGATGACCCCTTGGGGCCGCTGCTCGCCTTGGTCTACTGATCGAGATGTTGCCGAGGTCCTGGTGAAGCAAACCCGATCGCCTTGCGCGACGGTCGAGTCGCGGCAGATCGATCTGGTCACGCGAGGGGCAACGTTCTCCGAGTAACCAGAGGGGGGAGTCGTGACTGAAGTCATCGAGCGTTACCTGGCCGGGCCGAACGTCGACCGCCTCGCGCACGACTTCAAGTTCCTCCTCGACGCGGTGAGGAACTCGTTCGGTGAGCTCGAACTGGCGTTCCGCAAGGGACGGCTGTCCGTGTACTACCGGGGGAACAGCCTCGCGACCATCGTCTTCCGGCCCGCGGACAGGTACCGCATCGAGATCCACGAGCGCTTCCTCGAGTACTTCGATGCGGAGACGAAGGCCAGGTTCCACGAGTCCGGCAGGTACCGCTGGGTCGAGGTAAGGGCGCGCGACGCGCATCGCATCCTCCAACGCTCCAACATCGGCAAGCTCATGAAGGCGATCCGCCGGGTCAACCACAGCGAGGAGCTCACCTTCGAGCAGATCCTCATCGCCGATAACCCGCCGGCGCCCGGGTTCCTGCTCATCGACCGCCAGGTGCTGGACACGCACATGCACCGCCGCCTCGACCTCCTCGGGCTGCGGCGTGCCATCGTACCTTCCCGCAGTAGATCGTCATCCTTGTGCCGTCGGCCGGGTGCCGTTACGGTCGATCGGAGTCACCCCTCGCTGAGATGAGCAACCCTTCATACAAGTCGCTCAATGCTCTTATGCGGCACATGCGCAGCAGTGCCGGCATCGACGTGCGCGGGTCGGCTCACAAGCGTGGGCTTGCGCACATGGGCTACTTCCACGGCTACAAGGGCTACCGATTCAGTGGTTCGCCCTCAAGGACAATTCCGTATGCCGGGTTCGACGAGCTCTCGGCCGTGCTGAGCTTCGACAGCGGGCTGAAGGCACTCTTCTATCCTCTCCTCATGAAACTCGAGATGACGATGAAGAACCTCGCCCTGGTCGAGCTCCTGGACGCCGCCGACTCGTCGGTCCTCACCGACGTTTACGCCCGGTTGATGCCCGGCACGAAGAAGAGGGGACGGCAGGGCAAGCTCGAGGTCATCCACGCCGGAAACGCCGTGTTGCTCGAGCGCCACAGCCGCGGCGACCGCATCGTCAAGCACTACTACGACACTCCGGGGGAGGTTGTGCCACTCTGGGCGTTGTTCGAGGTCATCACGCTCGGGCACTTCGGCAAGCTGCTCGAGCAGTTGTCGCCCGATTCATTGGTGCTGGTCGCCGGCGGCTGGGGACTCCGACGCAACGACGCCGACCTGGTGCCGCATCTCGTGTTCGCGATCACGGACCTGCGCAATGCCGTGGCGCACAACGGAGTCGTCTTCGACACCCGCTTCGCGAGCGCCAAGATTCGCAAGAAGGTGGCTGGGTTGCTCGCCCGCGAGCTGGGCTTCCAGCCGGCCCTCCGGATCGACTTCGACACCATCACCGACTATCTTGCGCTGGCGGTGTACCTGTCGGTCAGCCTCGGCTTTCCCAAGCGCGAGGTCTAACCGCGCCAAGGTGAGCCGCCTCGAGGGTTGGGTGCGGGCCACGTAGACGCCACCTAAGCAGTTGGGTATACTGCGAGGGAATCGCGGTGCACCCCTGAGGGGGCCACCTGAGACGGCCGGAGGCTTCCGGCCGTTTCCTTTTGTGGGGCAGCCCAGGGCAGGCGAGGCGAAAGACGTGTCCGCGCTGGCCAACAGCTCCGGGGGCAAGCTCATCATCGGCCTGAGAGAGGACGAGCACCCCGGGGCTAACGTGCCGGTGGAGATCACCCCGCTCACGGACCCGACGTATCGTGACCGGCTGATCGACACGCTGGCGGGTCGCTGCCTCCCGGCCGTTGCCGCCGCTCCCGTCCCCATCCCCATTGAGGGTGGCGGCCACTGCCTCGTCGTGGAGGTCGAGGAGTCTTTCGGTCGACTCCAAGTCGCTGCGGATGGGCGAACGCGAAGTCCGGGAGCGCGATGCCCGCATGGAAGCGCGCGCCGACGTCGTCGACCACATGATCGACGAGGCAAAGCCCACGCGGCTGATCGGAGCCGGCGTCGGTGACTCGCTCCCGTGGTTCACGCTGCTCCTCGTGCCCTCGTTCGGCCCGGTCGACATCTTCAACCCAGCGGAGTTCACGGTGCTGCCGCTGCCTACCCTGGCGCATCGGCTATCGTCATCCTTGTGCCGCGTGGGAACGCTCGCGAGGGTCAGAGGAGCATGAATGGGAGATGTCGCCCGAAAGCAATATGCAGAAATTGCACAGTGCATCCTCCGACAAGCCGCTCATCGCCGGCTTCGTGATTGCTGCCCTGGTCGGCGCCTTCGCAGCCACCGCAAGCGTCCACCACCCGCGGCCTTCTTCTTGCGGGTCTGCTCGCGTAGTCTGTCGGTGAGCACCGCCGGCAACCTCTCGGAGGCATCCCTCTGGCCAAGTACCGCATGTACGTGGATGAGGTCGGCAATGCCGACCTCCGCAGCTCAGACGACCCCAACCACCGCTTCCTCAGCCTTGGCGGGGTCGTGATCGAGCTCGGGCATGTCGAATCTGCCGTGCATCCGCAGATGGAGGACCTCAAAGGCAGCTACTTTGGCTCGCATCCGGACGACCCGGTCATTCTGCATCGCAAGGATCTGGTGAACCGCCGCTGCTCGAGCGCTACGTGTACTTCCTCAACCGTCGTGGCGCGAGCGGCGACGTCATCGCCGAGTCGAGAGGCGGCAAGGAAGACCGGCGCTTGAAGGAGTCCTTTGTCCGCCTCTGCGAGAAGGGCTCCGGCTACGCAGATGCAGCGCAGATCAGCAGCGCGCTGACCAGCCGGCAACTCAAGATGAAGCAGAAGTCGAACAACTTGGCCGGCCTGCAGCTCGCCGACCTCGTCGCTCACCCCAGCCGCAATGAGATCCTCAACGAGAATGGGCACCCGATCACCATCGCGCCCTTCGCCGCCAAGGTCATCGCCGTGCTGCAGGGCAGGTACGACCAGCGCGGCGGCAAGGTGTTCGGCAAGAAGATGCTGTAGACGACGAAAGGGGGCCTCGCGGCCCCCTCGATGGCATTCGCCATCCACCTCCAGATGACTGGATTGGCTTGAGGCTACTCCGCAGCTCGGTCTCAGTCAATGTGACGCTGGCTCACCGGCGCTCGCGCAACCAAGGCGGCAAGGCCGTCGACGTCTCGCGCGGCGACGGGCGGCGCGTCCTCGCCGGGTGTCTGGAGCGCGCGGCACGGCTGCGGCCGGAGGCGGAGCCGCTCGCAGCCGAGCTCCGCCGACACGCCGCAGATCGTGCAGCCGCGCCTCGGCCAGGGCACCTTCCGCATCGCCGTCACCAGCGCCTACGGCGCCTGCGCCGCCCTCGGGCGAGCACTCGCTGCCCGCGCCCCGAGGCCGCGCACGTGCGCCCCTACGCGGACGGCGGCGCGCACGCGCCCGGCTCCCGCGCCCACCCGAAGCTCGGCTGCGCGGAGAGAATCGTTCTGGCGCGCATCAAGGACGTTTGGATCGGTATCGAGGACCCCGACCCAGTAGTCGACCGCAAGGGCATCAAGCATCTGCAGGACCACGGTGTCGTGGTGCACATAAGTCGTCAGGCCGTGAGGCCTGGCTGACACCTCCTTTTCTCGCCAAGGATGGCGCCAGAATGGCGAGATACTGCGGCGTGTACCCTGAGCGGGACGAATCTCGCCGGCTTTCCCGCCAGAATGGCGGGTTCCCCGATGCTGTCGGCAATCACGTGACCACAGTCGCCACTCACTTCCGCATCGTCAACACCGACTTCGGCTGCATCGAGTCCATCCGCCTCTGCACGGGCAGCGCCCTCCTCACCCGTCCTCAGCACCCGTCCTCAGGACCACGAGGTCGGCTGCGTCATGATCTCGCAGCCGGTGTTCTTCGGCCGCGACGCCTGGATCGCCGACCAGGCCGACTGGTGCCCACGCATTCGAGGCGGAGAACGTCAACCATAAGTATCATCCAATCACTGTAGTTCGTGATTGACATTCTGGCTGGGATGGAATACCATTCTCAGGCGTGAGGGTCGTCTTCCTGGACAAGAAGCTCGAGGCGCTCTACACGCACGAGAAGGGGGCGCATCGAGTTGACCCGGCGGTCCTCGAAGCCTTCGTTGAAGTGGTCGCTGCAGTTCAGGCCGCCAAGGACACGCAGGACCTCAGAGCCCTCAAGTCGCTTCACTACGAGAAGCTCAAGGGCGACCGCAAGGGAGACCGATCCCTCCGACTCCACAAAGGTTGGCGCCTGATCGTCAGAGAGCAGCGCGACGGGCAGGGCATCTACATCGAGATCGTCGAGATCGACGACTACCATCGCAGAGAGAGGTGAGCGCGTGATGGCAGAGGGGGAGCTCAGGCCGGCACGCCCGGTGGCGCCGGGTCGCATCCTGCGCCGCGAGCTGGAGGAGCGCGGCTGGACGCAGCAGGACCTGGCAAGCATCGTGGATCGACCGCCGCAGGTCATCAACCAGATCGTGCAGGGCAAGAAGCAGATCACGCCCGACACGGCCATCGAGTTCGGCCAGGCGTTCGGCACGTCGGCAGAGTTCTGGACCAACCTTGAGGCCGCCTACCGTCTGCAGCTGGCGGCGCGGCAAGAGCCGGGCGACGCGATCGCGCGGCGCAGCAAGCTGTACGCAGTCGCTCCCGTGCGCGAGCTCACCAAGAGAGGGTGGGTGGAGGACGCTGCGGACGAGGATGCGCTTGAGCGCAACGTGCTCGAGTTCCTGGATCTGAGGAGCTTCGACGAGCCGCTGCCACAGGCAGCCAACTTCAGGTGCTCGCCGGCGCGGCAGCCCGACCAGCGCGGGCTCTACGCGTGGACCCGTCGCGTCGAGATCCTCGCTGCGCAGCAGACGACAGGCGCCTACGATCGGTCGAGGCTCGAGGCCGGCATCCCGGGCATCCTGGCGCTCGCGCAAAGGCCGCAGCAGGTGAGCGACGTACCTCGTACTCTTCTAGCTCTTGGCGTGCGCTGCGTCATCGTGCCGCGTCTGGAGCGCACGTACGCTGACGGCGCGGCGCTTCGTGCCAACGAGCAGCCGACTGTCGCGCTCACACTCCGACTCGACCGCCTCGACAACTTCTGGTTCACGCTGATGCATGAGCTCGCCCATCTCGTCCTCGGTCACGCGGGCTCGTTCATCGACGAGACTGACGACTCGGCATCCTCCGCAAAGCCCGTCGAGAAGCAAGCGGACCGCTGGGCAACGGACCGGCTTGTGCCGTCGCGACAGTACCGGGCGTTCTTGGCTGAACGGCGCTCGCGTTTCCCCCTGGAGGCGGTGA
>JBBQFA010000118.1:0-7546 GCA_038321515.1 Thermoleophilia bacterium
AGCCAGACCCACTGCCCCAAGACCAGCGCGACCACCACGGCCCCGCCGAGAACGAGCGACCACGGGCTGATGGCACGCTTCGGCTCGGCCGGCTCGGGCGGCGGCGACGTCGACGGCGCGGCCGGCTCGGGCGGCGACGAGTCCGGCTCGGGCGACGCTGCTTCGGGTACTGGTGTCGTCGTCTCTTCAGTCATCGTGGTACAGGATACCCGGTGCAGGTTGCGCCTGCATTAACGCAGGGTTGCGGAGTTCGGTTCGACGCGGAGCATGTCACCGGTCTTGAGACGGCTCTCCTGCCTCCGCGCGTCGCGCCACTCTCGGCACCACCCGGGGCACCACTGTCGGCATCGCCCTCGACACCACTGGTGGCACCACCTATGGCACCACTGCCGGCACCACCTATGGCACCACTGGCGGCACCACCTATGGCACCACTGGCGGCACCACTCATGGCACCAAGACACGCTCGCACACCATGCCACCACCCTTGCGAAGCGGACTTCGACGTTGACGCCGCGCCCGCGAGCCAGCGCTGCGAGCGGCCGACGCGCTGGTCAGGCATGCCACTCCGGCTGGGGCGGACGGCGCTGCGGCTGGGGCGGACGGCGCTGCGGCTGGGGCGGGCGGCGCTCAGGCCGGCCCGCCGACGGCTTCGCGCGCGAAGCGCCGGGCCTCGGCGTCGCACTCGAACACGTCGTCCAGGCTCTCGACCGGCTCGTCGCCGAGCCAGGTGAGGCATTTCTCGACCACCTCGGCGATGGCGAGAAATGCGAGTCGTCCACCGAGAAAGACCTCGACGGCAACTTCGTTGGCGGCGTTCAGGACGATCGGCGCGGCGACCGTGCGCGGCGCGCCGGCCGCCTCGCGCTCCACGGTTGCCGCCTTCTTGCCCGCCTCCTCTGCCAGTTCGAGACAACGAAAGGTCGCCGTGTCGGGGCGCTCGAAGGCGATCTGCGTGGCGAACACGTCCAGGCGCTTCACCTGCGAGAGCCGCGGGCGCTCGGGGTAGCCGAGGGCGTAGCCGATCGGCGTGCGCATGTCGGGAACGCCCAGGTGCGCGAGGATGGCGCCGTCGGAGAAGCGCGCCATGCTGTGCACCGTGCTCCGCGGGTCGAGCACCACGGTGATGAGTTCGTTCGGAACGCCGAACAGGTAGTGCGCCTCGATCAGCTCGAGCCCCTTGTTCATCAGCGTCGCCGAATCGACGCTGATCTTGGGGCCCATCGCCCAGTTGGGGTGCGCCAGCGCCTCTTCGGGGGTGACACCGGCCAGGTCCGCGGCCTTGCGGCCGCGGAACGGGCCGCCGGACCCCGTCAGGAGCAGCTCTTCGACCGAGACGTCCGGCACGCCGGCGTCGGCCGCCGATCCGCCGGCGTCGCCTGCCCGGTCGCGCTCGCCACCTCCCGCGCGCGCCGGTACCGGGTCCCCGCGGAGCCCCGCCCCACGCCCCGCATGCAGACACTGGAAGATCGCGCTGTGCTCGCTGTCGACGGGCAGGATCAGCGAGCCGCTTCGCCGGGCCGCATCGAGCACGAACGGCCCTCCGGCGACCATGCTCTCCTTGTTCGCCAGGGCCAGTGTGGCGCCGGCCTCGAGCGTCGCCATCGTCGCACGCAGGCCCGCGGCGCCGACGATGCCGTTGAGCACCATGAGCTCGGCGCCGTCCGCCTTGGCGTGCTCGGCCGCGCGGGAGATGAGCTCGCGCACGCCGGCTTCGCCGGCGAGCACCGCGAGCCCCGGCGCCCGCGGGGTCGCCTGCGCCGCGGCGCGCGCGTCATGCAGACAGATGTCGCGCACCCCGTGCGCGGCGGCCTGTTCGAGCAGCAGCTCGACGCCGCCCCCGGCGGCCAGCCCGACGAGGCGCACGGCCGGCACGGCCGGCAGCACCTCGAGCGCCTGGCGCCCGATCGAGCCGGTCGAGCCGAGAATGAGGAGGTGTCTGGGCGCGCCGTCGTTCATCGCGGCAAGGGTACCACGGGCCGGCGTCACAACCGTGGCAGGCGAGCGAGCACCTCTTGCGTGCTCTCGCCCTCCGGTCGCCGCTGCACCGCGTACCATGTCCGCACGAGGACGGGCGGGTAGTCCAACCCGCCGCAGCTGGCCTGCAACACCTCGGCGCTCATTCCTCGGGTGTCGAGGAGATGAAAGACGAGCGTCGGAACCACGCGGTGGCGCCGGTAGTAGCTGATGGTGGTCTTTGGAAGCGGCCCGACGGGGTCGAGCGTCACGAGCTGGTACGTGTTGGCGGCGATAGCCCCGGGCCAGTACAGGTAGAGACCGGCGCCGCGTGGATAGACAAGCAGCCCGTCTTCCTTGCGAGCCTGGGAGTCGAGGTCGGCGGCGAACCCGTCGAGGCGCGCGCGTTGCTCCCGCGACACGGCGATGCCCGACCACGGGCCCGCGTGCATCCGCTGCGTCAGCTCGTTGTATGCGAGGCCCCCCTGCTGGAACTGCACCTGAAAGACGAGTGTCACCGCGACCACCGCGGCCAGCCCACCAAGCGCCGGCCATGGCCGGCGGCGAGCGCCGCCCGATCTTGCGCGCAGAGGCTCCAGCCCCCAGGCAAGGAACAGCCCGCTGACGAGCAGGCCCGGGAACAGTCCGACCGCGGCGTGCACGAAGCCGTCGGCGCTCGTGTACGCCGTCATCGCGCCGATGAGTACCGCAGGCGCCCAGCACCAGAGGAGCATCCGGGCGCCGTCTTGACGATGCTCCCTGTCGACGAAGAGATAGAGATACGGCGCGGCGAGGCTGTACGCGATCACCGCCCCGGCGGCATGCAGTGACGACGTCGTTCCCGTGACCAGGATCGCGAGCGGTACGCCGGCGAGGAGCCAGCGACCGACAGTCGGAAGGCGGCGATAGACGATCAAGGCGATCGCCGCCGCCAGCATCACGTACCACTGCCCGGCGACGAACGAGAAGAAGCCCCCGGCGACCTCCACTGCCTTGGTGGTCCCTCCGAGCTGGTCCAGCTGCCGGGCCATGCCCAGCGTGAACCCCCAGCAGCGCCGCAGGTTCGCGGCCCCGGCAAGAGCGAAGACGGCGGCCCCCACGGGGAAGATGACGAGTGCACCGCCGAGGGCCCAAGCGCTGACCGCTCGCCACGCGGCGGGGCCGGTCGGCAGGCCATCAGGGTCTGGCGGATGAAGAAACGCCCCTGTCGCCACCATCGCGACGGCGCGTCGACCAAGTGCGAACGCGAGAAACACCGCCGCGAAGGGCACGATGAAGAGTACCGTCGGGTACGCGACGCAGGCGAGGCCGAAGGCGGCGCCGCCAGCCAGCGCATAGCGCCGCCGGCCGCCAATGACCGTCACGCTGCCAAGCGCGGCGCCGACCGTCAGAAGGCCGGCGCACAGGGTGTTCGCGGTCAGCTGGGGCGTCTCGAACAGCACCGTTGTGAGGTAGGGCGCCGCGACCAGGGCAGCGAGCCCGGGCCGTACCAGCCGCCGCGCGGCGATGTAGGCGCTGGCGGCAACGAGCACCGCGAATCCCAGGTACACGTGCCGGGTGTACAGCACGAGACCTGTCACATCTCCGCCACCGACCAGCTCGTAGAGCTTGACGAAGGGATACGAGAGCAGGCCGGCAGCCTGCACAAGGTCCTGCTCCTGGACGAACGGACGGTCGCCAAGCGCCCAGCGCCACGGCACAAGTACGGAGAACCCTTCGTCGACCACATCGATGCCGCGCCAGAGCCGCCACCACGTGAACGCCAAGGCGAAGGCCAGCACAGCGCCGATCAGCAGCGCGAAGGCGCGCCGCGAGACCACGCCCCCCGGCCTCTCAGCGGATGCCGGGTCACGCAGGCTCACTGGCCCCCCATCCAGGCTCAGAACTTGAGTACGGCCGTGAGCACGAAGTACGCCGCGACGGACGCCCAGATCAGCGCGTCGAACCGGTCCAGCACCCCGCCATGGCCGGGGATGCCACGCCCGGAATCCTTGATCTGAACGTCGCGCTTGATGAGGCTCTCGAAGAGGTCGCCGAGCGGGCCGGCGACGGCGATCACGGCGCCGAGCAGCAGCGAGTCGGCCGCGCCGAGCGGCGTGTACAGGCCGATGAACACGACCAGGAGGATGGTGCTGATGGCGCCGCCGGCGAAGCCCTCCCAGGTCTTCTTGGGCGAGAGCACCGGCGCCATCGGCGTGCTGCCGAAGAACTTGCCGGTGAAGTAGGCCATCGTGTCGCCGGCCCACGTCCCAAAGATGACGGTCAGCAGGGCCGCCGTACCCACGTCGAGGCGGCGCGTCATGAGGATGGCGCTGAAGCCCAGCCCCAAGTACAGCAGTCCCAGCAGCGTGACCGCCATGCGCACGGTCACCCCCCGTTTGGGACCGACTATGAGCCCGAGGAGCGCCGTCAGCAGTACCCCGAAGCAGACCGCGCCAAAGACGGCGAACGGGCTGTAGAACCACGCCATGCTGAGCATCAGCGCAACGGTGACGAACCCCGCCAGCGACAGCGGACGATACCGCCTCGTGAGGCGATAGAACTCCTTCAGCCCGAGCAGAGCGAGGGCGAGCATGACGAAGAAGAAGACGAGCCCGCCGTGCACGACGACGACGACGGCAAGCACGGCGAGGACGACGCCGGTGATGATGCGCGTCGTCACGAGACGCCGCTCGCGCCGGCATCCGGCTCGCCGGCCCCGGCGGCGGCCTTGGCCCCACCGGGCGCGCGCCGCCCGCCGAAGCGGCGCTGGCGGCCGGCATAGTCGGCCAGCGCCGAGTCCAGGTCGTCTGGCCCGAAGTCGGGCCAGAGCCGGTCACTGAAGTACAGCTCCGAGTAGGCGCACTGCCAGAGCAGGAAGTTGCTGATGCGGAGCTCCCCCGAGGTGCGGATCAGCAGCTCGGGGTCGTGCATCTCCGGCGCGTAGAGGTGACGCCGCAGGTCGGCGTCGGTGAACTCCGGCGCCGGCGCCCCGCCCGCTGCGCCGGGCGCGCCTGAAGCCGCCGCCGCCGGTCCCCCCGCCCCGCCCCGCGCGGCCGCCGCGTACTCCGCCGTCAGCCCCTGAGCGGCGTCCAGCAGCTCGCGCCGCCCACCGTAGCTGAAGGCGATGTACAGGGTCATCTTGGTGTTGGCGGCGGTCAGCGCCTCGGCCTCCTCGATGCGGCGCACCAGCTCGGCCGGCGCGCCCTCGCGACGCCCGACGAAGCGCACGCGGGCCCCGCGGTCATGCATGTCGGGCACCTGCGAATCTATCATCTCGATGAACAGCTGCATGAGCGCCTCGACCTCTTCTTTGGGCCGGTTCCAGTTCTCGGTGCTGAACGAGTAGACCGTCACCTCGAGGATACCGAGGTCGAGCGCGTGCTCGAGGACGCGCCGCAAAGTCTTGGCGCCGGCGCGATGCCCTGCGGCCACGGGCAGGCGCCGGTTCTGCGCCCAGCGCCCATTGCCGTCCATGATGATCGCGAGGTACTTGGCCGTCGCGCCGCCCGCCGCAGGCTCGGCGGCGGCGCGCACCCCGCGCAGGCGCCAGCGCGCCAGCCACTGCCGCAGCGTGGTCATGAGGTTCTGAGTCCCGAGCCGGCGCCGACGAGCGCCGGCTCAGACCTCGAGGATCTCGGCTTCTTTGTGCTTCACGAGCCCGTCGATCTCGTGGACGTGCTCGTCGGTGTACTTTTGCAGCTCGTGCTCGGCGCGCTTCTCGGCGTCCTCGCCGACCTCGCCCTCGTGGGCGAGCTCCTTGAGGTCCTTCATGCAGTCGCGGCGCACGTTGCGCACCGCGACGCGTCCGTCCTCACCGAGGCGGTGGATGAGCTTGACGAGGTCGCGGCGACGCTCCTCGGTCAGCAGCGGGATCGGCAGCCGGATCACGGTGCCGTCGCTGCTCGGGTTGAGCCCGAGGTCGCTCTCCATGATCGCCTTCTCGATGCTCTTCATGGCGGTCTTGTCGAACGGCTGTATGGTGAGCAGCCGCGACTCCGGGGTGGCGATGTTGGCCATCTGCTTGAGGGGCGTCGAAGTGCCGTAGTAGTCCACGTGGATGCGGTCCAGCAGGCCCACACTCGCCCGGCCGCTGCGGACCGAGTTGAACTCGGTCTTCACGGCCTCCACAGCCTTGAACATACGATGCTTGGCGTCAGCGAGCAGCTCTTTCTCCACCGGTCCTCCCTTGGCCGCGGTCAGCTCCCGGCTGGCGTGCGGACCACGGTGCCCACACGCTCGCCTGACAGCACGCGCACGATGTTGTCGCCGGTCATCTTGAAGATATGGATCGGCATGTCGTTGTCCATGCAGAGGCTCAGCGCGGTCGTGTCCATGACCTTGAGGCCACGCTCGATCGCCTGCAGATGGGTCAGCTCGGGGATGAACTCAGCCGAGGGGTCCTTCTCGGGGTCGGCGCTGTAGACGCCGTCGTACTCGCGCTTGGCCATGAGGATGGCGTCGGCCTCCAACTCGAGCGCGCGCAGAGCCGCCGCGGAGTCGGTGCTGAAGTACGGGTTGCCGGTGCCGGCGGCGCAGATCACGACGCGCCCCTTCTCCAGGTGCCGGATCGCGCGCCGGCGGATGTACGGCTCGCAGACGGCGCGGATCTCGAAGGCGCTCATGACCCGCGTGTCAACGCCCTCGTCCTCCAGGGCGTCCTGAAGGGCGAGGGCGTTCTGCACGGTGGCGATCATGCCGATGTAGTCGCCGGTGGCGCGGTCCATGCCGCCGGCGGCGGCCGCCATGCCGCGAAAGATGTTGCCGCCGCCGACCACGATGGCGATGTCGACGTCGAGGGCGCGAGCCACCTTGAGCGTCTCGGCGATCGACTTCGTCGTCGCCGGGTCGATTGCCCGAGTCTCGCTGCCGAGCGCCTGCCCGCTGAGCTTGAGCAGGACACGGTGGAAGGCGCTGGTGGGCGGCTCGCCTTCCATGGCGGTCAGCCGGCCTCGATCATCTCGCCGAGCTGGAAGCGCACGAAGCGGCGCACCTCGACGTTCTCGCCGATCACGCCGACAAGGTCGGTGCGCACCTGCTCGATGGTGCGGTCCGGATCCTTGACGAAGGCCTGCTCCATGAGACAGGTCTCGCCGAAGAACTTCTCGAGCTTGCCGGTGAGGATCTTCTCGATCACGTTCTCGGGCTTGCCCTTGACCTGATCGGACTCGGCATAGATCGCCTTCTCGCGGGCGACGACGTCATCGGGCACCTCGTCACGACTGACCCAGAACGGCGAGGCCGCGGCGACCTGCATGGCGAGGTCGTGGGTGAACTCCTTGAACGGTTCGCTGCGCGAGACGAAGTCAGTCTCGACGCCGACCTCGACGAGCACGCCGATCTTGCCGCCGGCGTGGATGTACGAGTCGACGGTTCCCTCTTTGGTGGCGCGCGAACTCTTCTTCTGAGCGGAGGCGAGACCCTGCTTGCGCAGCTCGTCCATCGCCAGCTCGAGGTCGCCGGCGGTCGCCGTCAGCGCCTTCTTGCAGTCCATCATCCCGGCTCCGCTCTTGTCGCGGAGCTCCTTTACCAGTGCAGCGGTGATCTCAGCCACAGCACGATCCTTTCGTAGGGTCGGCGTTGTTCGCAGTCGGGTGGTTCAGTCGGCCTT
>JBBQFA010000119.1:0-7539 GCA_038321515.1 Thermoleophilia bacterium
CCTCCCTTGAACGGCCCCTCGATGTCGGCGGTGATCCAGCCGCCGTAGAAGTCGCCGGCTTGGCATACGACGTGTTCGTCGTCGACGAAGGCGGCGTCGGCGCGTCCCGGGTAGAAGGCGAGGTGGTCGCGTAGCGCCGCAAAGCGCGCCATCGGGTGCGGGTAGTACCACGCCGCGTCCCGGACCTCGCGCTCGCCGACGACCAGGTCGTAGTAGCTTGCTTCGCCTTTGAACTCGCAGTACGAGTGGCGCCGGCTCGGGCGCAGGTACTCACTGCGCACGTCATCCGGCGGGACGTAGTAGACCGGCGGGTGGCTGGTCTCGAGCACGCGGAGCGCGCGCGTCGTTTCGGCGACGGTGACGTCGCCCAGCACGACGCGGATCCGCCGCGTGCTCGCCTCCACCCGGGGCGGCCGAGGATACTCCCACACCGATTCCATCAGGTCGTCTTCAAGCGGAGCCCCTGCTCGGCGGCCGGCCGCACGATCACGCCCGAGAGCTCCTCGATGTACCGGCCGACGACGCGGCGTTCGTCGGCTCCCAGCCGGCCTGTGAGCGCCACGACGTCGTTTGCCATACCGTGCACGTGATCGAGGATCCGGGCCCGGCCGTCGGCGGTGAGCCGCACGACGATCCTGCGCCGGTCGCTCGGGTGCGCCTCGCGGACGACGTAGTCACGCTCCGCCAGCCGGTCCAGCATCGCCGTCATCGCGCCCGTGGTCATGTGCAGATGGCGGGTGAGCTCGGTCGGCCCCAGCGGCCCGTCAAGCGAGAGGTGCGCGAGGGCGAGAAGCTCGGCCGCAGACAGGCCGAGGCGCTCGCACATCTCGAGGTGCATCTGCGACATCATCAGGTCGAGGCGGCGCACCGCCAGCGCGACCTCCATCGCCGAGTAGGCGACCGTCTCACCGCCATGAGGAGATGACTCCACTACAAAGTCCCTTCATGATTGAGTTACTTCATGTTGGGTAAGTATACCCCGTCAGCAGAGAATTGTCTTCGGCCTGTGGCCGAATGTGACGAAAGGGAGTCCCACGATGCGTTCCTCAGTTCTTCCCATACCGAGGCCTGCAAGAGTAGGCCTTCTCGGTTTCGCCCTCGTCCTCGCCCTCAGCCTCTTCGTTCTCGTCGCCGCGCCGCAGGCCCACGCCGCCAAGGTCGGCCTGGACGGCGTGCGCACCACGCTCACCACCGACCCCGGCACCACCTCGGCGCTCTTCGGCGCAGGCATCATCCCGCTCCCCGTCGCGCCGAGCACCATCGCGCCGACCTCGGACGCCGCCCGCTACACCTTCCCGATCACCGGCGGCAGGGTCGACGCCAAGACCCTCGCCGGCAAGATCCGCCATTCCGGCGGTCTGCTACTCGCCCAGCGTGACGGCATGGGCTGGAAGGCACTCAATCTGACCAGGTTCACGATCCACATCACCGGCGCGCCCTATCTGTCGGCCATCGTCAATGGCGGCGACCGGCTCGCCATCGCCGACCTCGATCTCGGCAGCGCCCAGATCACCAAGCCCACCAGGAACGGTCGCGCGTTCGTGAGTATCAAGAACGTCGGCGTGACCCTCAACTCGACCGCGATGGGCGCGATCAACGCCACCTTCGGCACGTCCCTGCCAGACCAGGTGAAACTCGGGACCGCCAACGTCCTGGCGCGCGTCGCGCACTGAGCCACGCACGGCAGCGACCTGGTGCGTGAGCCAGACGGGGCGGGAGGGCGGAAGGGCCTCCCGCCCCTCTTCTCATGGGGGCCGCGCTGTGCCATGCGGCAAGGAAGCCGCGTCGCCCCGCTGGTAGACTCGGGCATGCCCACACCGATCCCAAGGGAGGCTGCGAATATGGCCGCACAGGACATTGCCCCGACGTACAAGGTCGCGCACATCGACGACATGCCGTTCGAAGAGGGCTCATCGCCCGGCACCGAATGGAAACCGGTCCGCCGCATCTTCGGCATCGGCTCCTTCGGCACCGCCCTCGCGCGCGCCACCAAGGCGGGCGACATCTTGACTCACGATCACGACGAGATCACGGCCCGTCACGAGGAGGTCTTCCTGATCGTCAGCGGCCATGCCACGTACCGGGTCGACGGCGAGGAGATTGACGCCCCGGCCGGGACCTTCCTCTACGTCCCCGACCCGGCGACCGTGCGCGGCGCGGTGGCCCTCGAGGCCGGCACCACGATGTTCGTCGTCGGAGCCGAGCCCGGAGCGGCGTTCACGCCGTCCGATTGGGACACGGAGCCGCTACCGGGCTGAGCCGCGGCGCGAGGCACTGGCGTGGCTCAACGTCTCCCTGTAGATGCGTCACGGCTGGAGCCGGCAGGCGGGCTGGAAGGTGGTGGGACCGGAGGGCGACATGTCGTGAGGTGACGCGCCGCGAGCCCGGCCCGGGCGGCTCGGCCGGGCGTCCCACCCAAGCGAAATCCGAGAGACAAAGCAGGCCCCCGGCGATGAAGTCCATCCATCGCCGGGGGCCTGCGCACGTCGGCGCCGGGTCAGGCCTTCGCGCTCGCCGGCGCCGCGAGGTGCTCGCACGTCCCGAGCACCTCGTCGCAGGGCGGTGTGCCTTCGTGCCGGGCGGACCGCAGCCGGAAGCGCCCGGGCGTCCAGGTCGCGAAGATCGCGACAAAGAAGCCGCTCATCGCGACGATCCCGGCGATCATGAGTCCGGTGGAGAAGCCGGCCGTGAGCGCGTGGTAGAGGATCTCCGGCGGCAGGCCGGCGGCGCCCGAGGCAGAGCCGCCGGCGCCCGAGGCTGCCTGAGCACCGCCTCCGGCCGCGCCGCTCGCCGCGGCGGTCGCCATCTGGTCGCGCACGCTGTGCGCGACCGCAGTCCAGGCCACCGTCCCGATCGCCGCGAGGCCGATGGAGCCGCCGACCTGCTGGCCGATGTTGAGCAGGCTCGAGGCGGCGCCGGCCTCGTCGTGCCGCACGTGCGCGACAACCATCAGCGTCAGCGGCACGAACATCAGGCCCATGCCGGCGGCGACGAGCATCAGCGGCGCCAGCAGGTTCGTCCAGTAACTGCCGGTCTCACTGATGCGCGAGAGCCACATGAAGCCGAGCCCGGCGAACAGCGGTCCGACCATGAGCAGTGGCCGCACGCCGACCTTGGTCACGAGGTAGCGAGCGACGAAGATGTTCAGCGCGATCAGCGTGATCGGGAACGGGATCCACGCGACGCCGGCCTTCACGGCGCTGTAGCCCCACACCGTCTGCACGTAGATGGTGAGGAAGAAGAAGACGGCGAACATCGCGGTGCCGAGCAGCAGCATCATGATGTAGGCACCGGAGCGACGCCGGGAGCGCAGCAGGTTCAGATCCAGCTCCGGGTCCTTGACGTAGCGCTCGATGAAGACGAAGCCGACCAGCAGGGCGACGGCGCCCACGAGGCAGGCGATCGTCACCGAGTCGCCCCAGTGTGAGATGCCGTCCTGACCGGCGGCGGCATGCGTGAGGCCGTAGACCAGCAGAGCAAGACCGGCCGTGCTGGTCACGACGCCCGGGACGTCGAGGCGGCGACGCAACCGGCCGCCGCCCACGAGTGCGAACGGCGCCAGGGCGAACACGGTCAGGCCGATCGGCACGTTGACGAAGAGCACCCAGCGCCAGGAGACGTAGGTCGTGAGGATGCCGCCGAGCAGCAGGCCGATGGCGCCGCCGGCGCCGGCCATACCGGCCCAGACGCCGAGCGCCCGGTTGCGCGGCGCCCCCATCGGGAAGGTCGTCGCGATCAGGGCAAGGGCCGTGGGCGCCGCGAGCGCGGCCCCGGCGCCTTGGACGGCTCGAGCCGTGAGCAGCCACCACTCCGACGTGGCGAAACCGCCGACCAGCGACGCCGCCGAGAAGAGGAGGACGCCGGCCATGAACACCCGGCGGCGGCCGTAGATGTCCCCGAGCCGGCCGCCGAGCAGCAGCAGGCTGCCGAAGGCCAGCGAGTAGGCGGTGACGATCCACTCGAGCCCGGCTCCGCTGAAGCCGAGGGCGCGCTGGATGTGCGGCAGCGCCACGTTCACGATGGTCGCGTCGAGGACGATCATCAGCTGCGCGGCGGCGATGACGACCAGCGCGAGACCGAGGTGTCGGGGCACGTGCGTCGCCTGGTCGGTAGCGGCGGCCTCCGACTCGGCGTCGGGCGCCTCAAGCGCGCCACGCGAAGTAGAGGCGAGATCTTCAGTCATGAGATAGCTCCCAGCACGGAATCGGGACAGTTCTCGTCCTCGTACCTCACTGACGGATCGTCAAACCTCGACCGGCGGTGTGGCGAGCGTATGCGCGAGCCGGCGGTAGCGCTCCGTCTCCCCGGCGCTCCGCATTTCAGCCTCCGCGCGCGCGAACTCGTCGCCGAGCATCTCCTGTTCCTGCACGCTCAGGACCTGCTCAGTGAGCGGGAAGAGGACGGTGTCCTCCTTGCCGATGTGCAGGGGCAGGAGAAAGGCGTAGAGCTTCAGGTTCTCCACGATGACGCCGCGCGCCTCCGCGCTGCCCTCTGCGTCGGGCAGCGCGGCATCGATCGCGCGGATGCAGTCGCGGGCGGCCTGATGTTCGCTGAGCAGGACGCTCACCGTGCCGCCCGCCGCGGCGCTGCGCGCCTCGAGCAGCGGGAACAACAGGTCCTCTTCCTTGGTGTGATGGTCGCCGTCGGTGAAGTTCCTCGTGAAGTCGACCATCTGGGCCACGCGGTCGGCGTGCACGCGACCGGTGCGCTCGATGTAGGCCGCCTCGCGTTCCATCGCCGCGACCACCATCAGGACGACCACGTGCTCATCGCGCAGTTGCTGTGTCGGGCTCTCGGCCACGGTGGCCTCCTCTCGTCGGGTCTGTCTTGTCATTCCCAACCGGCGACGAGTCGAAGTGCGGCTTGACGGGGATCAATACGCAGAGGGACCCGACACGAGGAAGTCCCCCTCGTCGTCTCGGGTCACGCGTGAAAGACCTCGAGTCTGCCGATCGCACGCTGGCCCACCCTCACTACTTTCCGCCGGCGTTGGCGCGCAGCATGGCAGCGAGGCTGCGCTCCACATCGTCCTCCGTGGTCGCCCATCCGGAGACGCTGATGCGCATGGCGGTACGGCCCTGCCAGACGGTCCCGCCCGCCCAACAGGTACCGTCCTCCTGGATCGCGGCGACGACGCGACGCGTCGTCTCGTCGTCGCCGAATGAGACGAGCACCTGGTTGAGCACGACGTCGTTGAGGATCTCGTACCCGGCGTCGCGCAGGCCCTCCGCGAAGCGGGTGGCATGGCGGCAGTCACGCTCGATCAGGTCGGCCAGTCCGGAGCGGCCGAGCGCTCGCAGGACCGCCCAGACCTCGACCCCGCGCGCCCGCCGCGAGAGCTCCGGCGCGGCGGCCTCCGGCCCACGCTGCATCCCGCCGGGCAGATAGGCGGCGGTCACGCCCATGGCCGCGCGCAGGGGCTCGGGGTCGCGCACGAAGGCGAGGCCGCTGTCGTAGGGAACGTTGAGCCACTTGTGCGCGTCGGTCGCCCAGGAGTCGGCGGCGCCGATGCCGCGCACGAGGTGCGCGCGGGCCGGCGCCACCGCCGCCCACAGCCCGAAGGCTCCATCCACGTGCACCCAGGCGCCGGCCTCGTGCGCTTGGGCGATGATGTCGGCCAGCGGGTCGAATGCCCCCGTATTCACGTTGCCGGCCTGCGCACAGACGATCGTCGGTCCCGAGATCGGCGGCAGCGCGTCGGCACGCATGCGCCCCTGGCGGTCGACCGGGACCCTGACGATGCGCTGCCGCCCGAGGCCGAGCAGGCCGAGCCCTTTGATGAGCGACGGGTGCACTTCGTCCCCAACGACGACGGTGACCTCCGGCGCACCGAAAAGGCCCCGCTCGTCAACGTCCCATCCCACGCGTTGCAGCACCGCGTGGCGGGCCGCGGCGAGCCCGGTGAGGTTGGCCATGGTGGCGCCGGTCACGCAGCCCGCAGCGGTCGTGGACGGCAGACCGAACAGCTCGACCAGCCAGCGCTGCGCGACCTGTTCGAGCGTGGCCGCCGCCGGCGACAGGGTGAAGGCGCCGGCGTTCTGGTCCCAGGCGGCGGCCAGCCAGTTCGCGGCCACGGCCACGGGATGCGCACCGCCGACGACGAAGCCGAAGAACCGCGGCCCGGCGGAGGCCACCGTGGCCGGCGACCCGAGCTCGTCGAGAAGCGCGATCACCCGCTCGGGATCGTCGGGGCCGTCCGGCAGAGCTTCGCTGAAGCCGGTCAGCCGCGCGAGGGCGGCGGCGTCGGGGGCAACGTGCCGTTCGGGCAGCTCGCGGAGGTAGCGAACGGCTCGTGCGGCGGTGCTGTGGAGTAGTTCATCCATGATGGCCTTCCGGTCGACCGCATGACTGTACCCCAGGCACAGGGCGGCGGACGAGGGCGGGTGGGCATTGCGCCCTCCCGCCCCCGACCCTCCGCGCCGCCACCGCGGCGACGCCCGCGAGTGCGACCGCCGCCGCCCCGACCCAGATGGCCGGGACCATGCCGTCCACGAACGACTGCGGGCTCAGGTAGCTCCCGGCGGCCGAGAACACGCTCGCCAGCACCGCGACGCCGAACACGCCGCCGACTTCGCAGACCGTGTTGTTGACGCCGCTGGCTTTGCCCTCCTCCTTGCGCCGCACGGTGCTCAGCACCAGGTTGGCGACCGGCGCGAAGTAGAGACTCATGCCGACGCCGGCCAGCACGAACGCGGGGACCAGTGCACCGTAGGCGACCGTCGGTGAGGTGACCGCCGCGATCCAGGCGAGGCCCGCGGCCATCAGCGCCATGCCGGCGACCAGCAGCGGCCGGGCGCCGATGCGGTCGCTCAGCAAACCGGCGATGGGTGCCACGATGATCGGCATCGCCGTCCACGGCAGCGTGCGCAGGCCAGCCTCGAGCGGCGAGTAGCCCTGGACGATCTGGAAGAACTGAGCGAGCAGGAAGATCGCGCCGAGCATCCCGAAGCTCATCAGCAACGAGGTGACGTTGGCGGCCGAGAAGGCGCGGTTGCGGAAGAAGCGCAGGGGGACCATCGGCTCGGGGGTGCGGCGCTCCCAGAGGACGAACGCGCCGAGCAGGACGATGCCGGCGGCGATCGGCCCGGCCACTCCGAGGCTGGTCCAGCCGTGCTCGTTGCCGCGGACCAGGCCCCAGACGATGCCGAGCAGGCCGGCGCTGGCGAGGCCGAGGCCGGGCAGGTCGAGCGAGCGGTTCGGCCCCTTGGACTCGGTGAGACGCCGCCAGGCGATCGGCAGCAGAACGAGGCCGAAGGAGTGGTCACTAACCAGGTCGACCTCGGAGACGGGTGCTTTACCGTCTCGCCGCGACCGCATAGCATCGTTCAACCTACCCAGACCGGCATGAGGACGGGCGACATGGCACTGCTTATCATCGAGCACAAGGTCGGGGACTACGAGACGTTCGCACAGGTCTTCATGGACGACCAGAGTCGCCGCAGGAGGCTGGGCTGCCAGGGCGCGAGAGTCTATCGCCTTGCCGACGACCAGAACGACGTGTGGGTGGTCCTCGAGTTCGACACGGCGGAGCACGCCCGC
>JBBQFA010000120.1:0-7473 GCA_038321515.1 Thermoleophilia bacterium
AGCAACATCCTGCTGCTCGGCCCGACCGGTTGCGGCAAGACGCTGCTCGCGCAGACGCTCGCGCGCATCCTCAACGTGCCGTTCGCGATCGCCGATGCTACCGCCCTCACCGAGGCCGGCTACGTTGGCGAGGATGTCGAGAACATCCTCCTCAAGCTGATCCAGGCGGCGGACTTCGACGTCAAGCGCGCCGAGACCGGGATCATCTACATCGACGAGATCGACAAGATCGCGCGCAAAGCCGACAATCCGTCGATAACCCGCGACGTCTCGGGCGAGGGTGTGCAGCAGGCGCTCCTCAAGATCCTCGAGGGCACGGTGGCCAGCGTGCCTCCGCAGGGCGGCCGCAAGCACCCGCACCAGGAATTCCTCACCATCGACACGACCAACGTTTTGTTCGTCTGCGGCGGCGCCTTCAGCGGCCTCGAGAAGATCATCGAGCGTCGTATGGGCCGCCAGGGCGTGGGCTTCATGGCGGACGTCGTCAGCAAGGCGGACAAAGACCCGGGCACGATCTTCACGCACGCCCTGCCCGAGGACCTGCTCAACTTCGGGCTGATCCCCGAGTTCATCGGGCGGCTGCCGGTGGTAAGCGCCGTGCACAGCCTCGACGAGGCCGACCTGCGCCGCATCCTCACCGAGCCCAAGAACGCGCTCACCAAGCAGTACGCGAAGTTCTTCAGTCTGGACGGCATCGATCTGGTTTTTGCCGAGGAGGCGCTCAACGCCATCGCCACCAAGGCGCTCGACCGTGGCACCGGCGCCCGCGGCCTGCGGTCGATCATCGAGGAGTCGCTGCTGGGCGTGATGTTCGACCTGCCGAGCCGCACCGACGTGCGCAAATGCGTGATCACCAAAGAGACGATCGAGAAGGGCATCGACCCGACGCTTCTCACCGAGGCTGACAAGTCGCTGCCGGAGCGTGACGCCGAATCCGCCTGAGCAGACTGGTGTGACCGGCCAGGGGCAGGACCCGCCTGGTCTGCGCCGTCCGAGCCGGCCCCCGAGCCCGTTGTCGGCCCTGCCTCTGCTGCCGACGCGCGAGCTCGTGTTGTTCCCGAGGATGGTCGCGCCGGTCTTCGTGGGCCGTGAGAAGTCGATCTCCGCGATCGAGCGGGCCTTCGCCGAAGAGACGCCGCTCATCCTCTGCGCCCAGCGTGAGTCTGGCGTCGAGGACCCGGGCCCCGGCGACATCCGCACGGTGGGCGTCCGCGCCAAGGTGCTGCAGTTGTTCAAACTGCCCGACGGCAGCGTCAAGGCGCTGGTCGAAGGCGAGGCGCGGGTGCGGGTGGGGCGTTTTCTCGAGACCACGCCGCACTTTTTGGTCGAGTATGAGGCGCTGACCAGTCCGGACAAGGGGGCGGCGCGCAGTCGCAGCCTCGCGCGCCGCGTGACCGGCGAGTTCGTGACGTACGTGGAGCTGCACCCACAACTCGCCGACGAGGCGCAGTACGTGGTGCAGCAGGCCACCGACCCGGACGAGTTGGCCGACATCGTCGCCGCGCACCTGCAGATCGAGAGCGACGAGAAGCAGGCGCTGCTCGAGATCCTGGGTACTCAGGACCGCCTGCTGGCTCTGCTCGAGAGTCTGGCCGAGGAGAATGCGGTGCTCGGCATCGAACACGAGATCGGACTCAAGGTGCAGCAGCGCATTGAAGGCGCGCAGCGCCAGTTGCTGCTGCACGAGAAGCTGCAGGTGCTGCGGGGCGAGATCGAGGAGGCCGGCGAGAGCCCCGACGAGGACGTCGCCGAGTACGCGCGACGCCTTGCCGAGGGGCGCCTCTCGCCGGCCGCCCACAAGCTCGTGGGACGCGAGCTCAAGAAGCTCAGGCAAGCGTCGCCCATGAGTCCGGAGGTGGCGGTGATCCGCGGCTTGCTCGACACCATCTTCGAGCTGCCCTGGGGCAAGCTTGCGCCGTCCGACGTCGACGTCGCCGAGGTCGCTCGCCATCTCGAGCGCACCCACTACGGGCTCAAGGACGTCAAAGACCGGATCCTCGAGTACCTCGCCGTGTGCAAGCTGCGCGGCGCCGACCAGCCGGCGACAATCCTCTGTCTCTCCGGTCCGCCCGGCACCGGCAAGAGCAGCGTCGCGCAGAGCATCGCCGACGCGCTCGGCCGGCCGTTCGTGCGCGTGGCGCTCGGCGGCGTGCGCGACGAGGCCGAGATCCGCGGGCATCGCCGCACGTATGTGGGGGCGATGCCCGGGCGCATCGTCGAGGGCCTCTCCAAGGCCGGCGTCGACAACCCGGTGATGCTGCTCGACGAGCTCGACAAGCTCGACAGCGATTGGCGCGGCAATCCGGCGGCGGCGCTGATGGAGGTCCTCGACCCGGCCCACAACCACGGCTTTCGCGACAACTACCTCGAGTGCGAGTACGACCTCAGCAAGGTGTTCTTCATCGCTACCGTCAATGACATCGACGGTATCCCGCACACGCTCTACGACCGGCTCGAGGTCATCCACCTCAGCGGCTACACGCTGGCGGAGAAGCTCGCCATCACGCGCCGGCACCTGCTGCCGCGGGTGGCGCGCGACACCGGGTTGCGCCGCGGCGACGTCAGGTTCGGCCGCGGCGTCCTGCCGGCGATCGTGCGTGGCTACACGCGAGAGGCCGGCGTGCGCGAGCTCGAGCGCGCGCTGCGGCGAATCGACCGCAAGGTGGCGCGCAAGCACCTCGAGGACGGCGCCGCGCTTCCCGCCACCGTCGGCCCGGACGAGCTCCGTGGCTACCTCGGCGAGGCGGTCTGGCTCGATGCCGCGTTGCCGCGTGCGGCGCGCGTCGGCGAGAGCCTCGGCCTCGCCTATACGTCGGACGGTGGGGAGGTGCTCACCATCGAGGCGATCCTCGCCCGTGGCCGCGGCGAGCTCGTTCTCACGGGCCAGCTCGGCGACGTTATGCAGGAGTCGGCGTCGGCCGCCTGGGGGCACCTGCTGGCCAATGTGGAGCGCGAAGCGGCGCTCAGGGGCCTCATCCGGCGCTCACCGTACCTGACCAAGGACGGCCTCGACCTCGCCACCCAGGATGTACGCGTGCACGTCCCCGAGGGCGCCGTGCCCAAGGACGGCCCGTCCGCGGGTCTGGCCCTGGCGGTCGCCATGCTCTCAGCACTCGGGCGCGTGCCGGTCAAGGCACGCGTGGCCATGACCGGCGAGATCACGCTCGGCGGGCGGATCCTCCGCGTAGGCGGGCTCAAGGAGAAGCTGCTGGCCGCCGCCCGCTCGGGCATCCGCACCGTGGTCCTGCCGGCGACCAACCGCGGCACCATCGACGAGCTGCCGGCGGAGTTGACGGCGAAGCTCGACCTGGTCTATGTGTCGACCTTCGCCGACGCCCTGCCGTACGTGTTTGGGCGGCGGGCATCTTCATGACACAGGACCGTAGCTGATGACGAGTGCAGGAGCGGACGAGATGAACGAGGCACACGACCACGACCATCAGACCCCGGGCTCGACCGAGGAGCCGGCGGTCGACGCGGGCACCGGCAAGCTTGAACTCCACTGCTCGCAGTGCGGAGCGATGATCCACGGCTCCCACGAGTTCTGCCAGGTCTGCGCGATCGAGGCGAGCGGGGGCGAGGTGCCGGCCGACGCCGAGTAGGCGCGGGCGGGCGTTGGGCAGCGCCGCCCGCCTCCCGGTATACTCCTCACTCGGCGGGGGGCGGCGGAGCCGGCCCCCGCCGCCGAGTCCGCTCGCGGGCTCATCCGTGTGAACCGCCCCACGGCGCCTCCCGGCCTCGCGGGGCAGATCGAGACTGAGGCCCATGAGCGATCCGAGCAGCGGCACCGACTACCTGCAGCAGACCACCCGGTTCGAGCCTGCTGCCGTCGAGGCGCGCTGGATGCGGCACTGGCTCGACGAGCACCTGTTTCACGCCGAGCCGGATGCGGAGCGCGAGCCGTATTCCATCGTCATCCCGCCGCCGAACATCACCGGCGTGCTGCACATGGGCCACGCCCTCAACGACTCTATCCAGGACGCGCTGACGCGCTACCACCGCATGCTCGGCGAGAACGCCTGCTGGCTGGTAGGCACCGATCACGCCGGTATCGCCACGCAGAACGTGGTCGAGAAGATGCTGCGCAAGCAGGGCCTCACCAAGGAGGATCTCGGACGCGAGGAGTTCGTCAAGCGCGTGTGGGAGTGGCGCGACGAGTACGGCGGCACGATCATCCAGCAACTCAAGCGACTGGGCTGCGCCTGCGACTACGACCGCGAACGCTTCACGTTCGACGAAGGCTATGCGCGCGCCGTGACCAAGGTCTTCGTCGCTCTGCACGAAAAGGGCTACATCGCCAAGGGCAGCTACCTGGTCAACTGGTGCCCGCGCTGCGGCACGGCGATCAGCGACCTCGAGGTCGCGTACCGCGAGATGCCGGGCACGCTCAACTACGTGCGCTATGAGGTGCAGGGCGGCGGCAGCGTGACCGTCGCCACGACTCGCCCCGAGACGATGCTCGGCGACACCGCCATCGCCGTGCACCCCGGCGACGAGCGGTACACGGACATCGTTGGCAGGACGGCCATCCTTCCACTGCTCGGGCGCGAGCTGAAGATCGTGGCGGACGACCGCGTCGACCCGGAGTTCGGGACGGGCGCGCTCAAGATCACGCCCGCTCACGACCTCACGGACTTCGACATCGGCCGCACGCATGGGCTGGACTCCGTCCAGGCCATCGGCCAGGACGGCCGCATCACTGCGGCCGGCGGCCCGTACGCCGGCCTCGAGGTCGAGGAGGCCGCCGAGCGCGTGGTTGCCGACCTGCGCGCGCTCGGCGCCTTGGAGAAGGTCGAGGACTACGCGCACAGCGTGGCCACCTGTGACCGCTGCAGCACGCCCATCGAGCCGCTGATCAGCGAACAGTGGTTCATGGACATGGATGAACTGAAGAAGCCCGCCACCGACGTCGTTCGCGACGGCAAGGTCACGTTCACGCCCGAGCGCTGGGGTCGTGTGTACATCGACTGGATGGACAACCTGCGGCCCTGGTGCATCAGCCGCCAGCTGTGGTGGGGGCATCAGCTCCCGGTGTGGTACTGCGAAGACGCCGCCTGCCGCGAAACGATCGTCGCCGAAGTGGCGCCGACGGAGTGCCCCGCGTGCGGCGGCGCCGCCTTGCGCCGCGAGACCGACGTGCTCGACACCTGGTTCAGTTCGGCGTTGTGGCCCTTCGCCACCTTCGGCTGGCCGGACGAGACCGCCGACCTCGCCTACTTCTACCCGACCAACGTGCTGAGTACGGCGCGGGACATCATCTTCCTGTGGGTCGCGCGTATGGTCATGATGGGCCTGGAGTTCAGGGGCGAGATCCCCTTCGACGACGTCTACATCCACTCCGTGATCCAGGCATCCGACGGCCGGCGCATGAGCAAGAGCACCGGCACCGGCATCGACCCACTCGAGATGATCGACAAGCATGGCGCCGACGCCACGCGCTTCGGGCTTCTGCTCATGAGCAGCGCCCAGGACGTGCGCTTCAGCGAAGAGAAGATCGTCATGGGTCGCGGCTTCGCCAACAAGTTGTGGAACGCGGCTCGCTTCGTACTGCTCGGCAGCGAGGGATATGCGGCCGAGCGCAGCGAGGCCGACCAGGTCGATCGCTGGATCGCGAGCCGCTTTCAGCGCTGCCTGGTGACGGTAGAGGAGGCGGTGGCCGTCTACGACTTCACCGCCGCCGTCGACACGCTCTATCACTTCGTCTGGGACGAGTTCTGCGACTGGTACCTGGAGCTCGTCAAAGTGCGCCTCTATGGCGACGACGAGGCGCAGAAGGCGCAGGCCGCCGGCCACGCTCGCTGGATGCTCGACCAGATCGTGCGCCTCCTGCATCCGTTCCTGCCCTTCGTCACGGAGGAGATCGCGGCGCAGTACGGCGTCGCGCCGCTGCTCCGGCAGCAGCACCCCCAGCGCGATGCGACGCAGATCGCCCCCGAGGCGGAGGCGACGATCGGCGATCTGCAGGCGGCGGTCGACGCGCTGCGGCGGTTCCGCGCTGAGGCGGAGCTCCCGCCGGGCAAGGTGCTGAATGCGGTGTTCGTCTCTGAAGGCGGCGCCGGTGCGGCCGGGCGCTACGTGCCGTACGCCGGCGCCATTCGCGGGCTGGCCAAGACCGAGGTCGCGTTCGAGGGCGATCCGCCGGCCGACGCGACCGTCGTGCTGGTGCCCGGCGGCCGGCTCGACGTCGCGGCTGCCGTCGACAAGGCCGAGGAGATCGCGCGTCTCGCGCAGCAGTTGGCGAAGGCCGAGGATGAGGTCGAGCGCGGCCAGGCGAAGCTGGCGAACGAGAAGTTCGTCGGCCGCGCCCCGGAGGCCGTCGTGGCGAAGGAGCGGGAGAAGCTCGCCGGCCACATCGCCGACCGGGACGGCCTCGCCGGTCGGCTGGCGCAGCTGCACGAGGCCTGAGGCGGTCGCCTTGAGTGGCGCGACGCCCCACTGGGTCGCCTACCTCGAGGCGCTCGCCGCCTTCGGCATGCGGCCGGGGCTCGAGCGCGTGAGCGTGCTACTCGAGCGACTGGGCCGGCCGCAAGATGCCTACCGCGTCATCCACGTCGTCGGCACCAACGGCAAATCCTCGACGACGCGTTACTGCGAGGCGCTTCTGCGCGCCCATGGGTTGCGCTCGGGCGCGTACTTGTCGCCGCACATCTCCGGCTGGAGTGAGCGCGTGCTCGTCGACGGGCGGCCCGTCGGTGACGCGGTGCTCGGGGGCGCGGTCGAGCGCGTGCGCCATGAGGTCGGTGGCCTTGATCGTGAGGTCGGGGAGACGACGCAATTCGAAGTCCTCACCGTCGCGGCGCTGCTGGCGCTGGCCGAGAGTGGGGCGGAGGCGGTCGCGCTCGAGGCGGGGCTCGGGGGGCGTCTCGACGCCACGAACGTGGTGGCGGCGCCTGTCGTCGTCCTCACCAACATCGCCCTCGAGCACACCGAGGTGCTCGGCGGCACGCGTGAACTGATCTTCGCCGAGAAGGCGGCGGTGATCAAGGGCGGTGACGTCGTCTTCGGGCAGCTGGACGGGCTCGAGGACGAAGCGCGTCAGGTGTGCCGGGTCGCCGGCGCCGAGCCGCACTTCATGCGGGCTGAGGTCGCGGCCGAGGCTCCCGCGGCCACGCACGCCTCCGCCGGCGGCCTGCCTGCCGGCGCCATGACGCCGGGCGACTTCGCCGTCGACGGTACTCCGCATGGCTTCTCCGTCGGCTTCAGTCGCGGCGACGGCTTCCCGGACGAGCGCTGGGCCGGCCTGAGCGTGCCGACGCCGGCCCTCTACCAGGTCCGCAATGCGGCGCTCGCCGTGGCGGCGGTACGCCTGCTCCTCGGCGGCCTCGACGAGGCCGCCGTGCGGCAGGCCCTGGCGGCGACCGCTGTTCCCGGGCGCCTGCAGAAGGTCGGTGAGCGGCCTCTGGTCCTGGCCGACGGGGCGCACAACCCGGACGGCGTCCGGGTCCTGGCGCAGAGCCTGGCCGCCGTGGACAT
>JBBQFA010000121.1:0-7471 GCA_038321515.1 Thermoleophilia bacterium
AGCACGGTCATGCCGGGAGCTCCGACGGTGTGCAAGGCGATGGCCGCGGCGATCTCCGCGTCGAGCCCCGCCGCCGTAAGCTCGGCGGCGGCGACCGGCCCGTGCAGCACGTGCTTGGGTCGCCGCGCCTCCACCGGACCCACGGGTATGCCGTAGGCCTCCGCCGCGGCCAGTATCTCCTCGTCGGACAGCTCTCGGCAGTAGTCGTGAAGCAGACCGGCGACCTCGGCCGCCTCGGGCGAGGCGCCGTAGCGCCTCGCCAGGTCGACGGCCTCCGCAGCCACACGACTCGCATGCGCGCGGCGCTTCGCCGATAGGCGCACGGCGATGAGCCTCTCAGCCGCGTGACGGTCGATCCCCGTCACCGGTAGAGGCCCAGCTCGTGGACGCGCTGCTCGATCTGTCTGGGCACGAGATAGCGGATCGGCCTGCCGGCTGCCACTCGGGCGCGCACGTCCGAAGAGGAGATGCCGAGCGGAGCGATGTCGAGCACGGTGACCCGGCCCTCGCCCCACCGAGCCGCGGCAACGGCGACGGCCTCCGGCGCGTCGCCCGGCCGCGGCGCTACAGCGAGTGTACACAGACCGACCAGTTCCTCGGGGTCGTGCCAGGTGTCGAGCTGCAGGAGAGAATCCGACCCCATCACGAACACGACGTCGTGACCCGGATAGCGCTCCGAGAGCGCCTCGAGCGTGTCCTTGGTGTAGGTGAGGCCACGCTCGATCTCGATCCCCGACGCGGTGAAGCGCAGATCGTCGTCGACGGCCAGCTCGGTGAGCTCCAGGCGGACCGCGGCGGAGCTGCACCCGGCGAGGTCCTTGTGCGGCGGCGCCGCCGCCGGAACGAACAGCACCCGCTCGAGGCGCAGAGCGTGAGCGGCCTCGGAGGCGATCGCCAGATGGGCGAGATGCGGGGGGTCGAAGCTCCCGCCCAGCACCCCGAGGCGGGGACGCGGAGCCGCCACGTCGTCAGCCTCTGACCTGCCCGTCGCCCCAGAGCTCGTACTTGACGCAGGTGAGCTCCCGAAGGGCGATGGGTCCACGCACGTGTAACTTCTGCGTCGAGATGCCCATCTCCGCGCCGAGGCCGAACTCGCCGCCATCGGTGAACCGGGTCGACGCGTTGACGTAGACGCAGGCGGCGTCGACGCCGGCGGAGAACCGGCGGGCCGCCGAGAGGTCCTCGGTGACGATGGCCTCGGAGTGCTTCGTGCCGTGCGTCGCGATGTGGTCCAGTGCGTCTTCCAGCGTGTCGACGACGCGTACGGCGAGCTTGAGCGCCAAGAACTCGGTGTCGTAGTGCGTCTTGTTGGCGCGCTTCAGGGACGCGTCGCCGATCGCCTCCGCGGCGGCCTTGTCGACGATCAGTTCGACGCCCCTGCGCGTCAGCTCCTCGGCGGCACGCGGCAAGAACTCGGCGGCCACGTCGCGGTGCACGAGGAGCGTCTCGGCGGCGTTGCAGACGCCGGGGCGTTGGCATTTGGCGTTGACGATGATCGGCACGGCCTTGTCGAGGTCGGCGGCGGCGTCGACGTATACATGGCAGTTACCGCCGGCGGCGTAGATCACCGGCACCTTGCTGTGCTCGAGCAGGTAGTCCTTGAGGTCCTCGCCGCCGCGCGGGATGACGAGGTCGACGTACCGGCGCTGCTTCACGAGTTCGGCGAGTTCGCTCCTGTCGGGGCCGAGGTACGAGACGGCCTCTCGCGGCAGCCCCGTCTCGAGCAGCGCTCCCTGCACGACCTCGGCGAGGATACGGTTGGTGTGCTTGGCCGCGCTGCCGCCGCGCAGGACGACCGCGTTGCCGGACTTGAGACAGAGGGCGGCGGCGTCGACGGTGACGTTCGGACGAGCCTCGTAGATGACGGCCACGACTCCGAGCGGCACGCGGACCTTACGCAACTCGACGCCGTTGTCGAGCCGCCAGCCCTCGACGACCTCGCCCACAGGATCAGGCAGAGCGGCGATGTCACGAACCGCGGCCGCCACGTCTTGCAGCCGGTCCGCGTCCATCAGCAGCCGGTCGATGAGCGCATCGGCGAGGCGGTTTTCGCGCGCCAGACGCACGTCCTCGTCGTTCTCGGCGAGGATCTCGGCAGAGCGACGGCGCAAAGCGTCCGCGACGGCCGCGAGAGCGTCGTCCTTGCTAGCCCGAGACAATCCGGCGAGGGTGCGCGCTGCTCGCTGCGCCGCGGCACACATCTGCTCGACACTCATTCGACCTCCTCACCGACGAGCACCAGGTGATCCCGGTGCACGACCTCATCCTCGAGTTGGGGGTTGAGCGCCCGCAGTTCGTCGCTGCGGAGCCCGCGCACCCGGCGCAGGTCGCGGGCGCTCATCGTGCTGATGCCGCGGGCGATCTCGTCGCCCTGCGGCCCGACGATAGCGACCGCCTCCCCGGCGGCGAAGCCGCCGTGAACGGTCACGACGCCCACGGGGAGCAAGCTGCCGCCGCCCTGCGCCAAGGCCCTCACGGCCCCGGCATCGACTTCAAGCGTACCACGCACCGGCTTTGCGTAGCGGAGCCACAGCTTGAAGGCGGTCACGCTGGTCGCTCGGGCGCAGATCAACGTTCCGACCTCTTCCCCATGGGCCGCCTCGGTGAGCACGCCGGGTCGCGACCCGTTGGCGATGACGGTGCGCACGTCGGCGGCGGCGGCCATGAGCGCCGCGGCGGTCTTGCCGCGCATGCCGCCGGCGCCGCGGCGCGAGGCCTCGCCCACGTCGAGCGCGGCCAGCGCGGCGGGGTCCTCCACTCTGCGCACGAGCTCTGCCGAACCGTGTTTGCGCGGGTCGCGAGTGTAGAGGCCATCCTGGTCGGTGAGCAGGACGAGCAGGTCGGCGCGCAGCATGATCGCGACCTGGGCGGCGAGGACGTCGTTGTCGCCGAAGCGGATCTCATCGGTCGCCGTGGTGTCGTTCTCGTTGACGACCGGGACCACGCCCCAGGTCAGCAGGCGTCGCAGGGTGTTGCGCGCGTTAACGTAGCTGGAGCGGCGCGCGAAGTCCTCGCTCGTGAGCAGCACCTGCGCCGCCGTGAGCTCGTGGTCGGCGAAGAGCCGCTCGTAGTGAGCGAAGAGCCGGCCCTGGCCCACAGCTGACGCCGCCTGCAGGGCCGGCACCTGCCGGGGGCGCTCGGTGACCCCGAGTGCGTGCTGGCCGCAGGCGATGGCGCCACTCGAGACGAGCACCACGCGGCGCCCCCCGTGTGCCAGCCCGGCGACGTCGGCGACCAGCCCCGCGAGCAGGCGACGCCGCAGACGCAGGTGGTCGTCGGCGACGGTGCTCGAGCCGACCTTGACGACGATCGTCTTCACGCTCACGAGAACTCGAACTCCTGCGGCCCCACCAGCACGGTGTCACCGGGCACGGCGCCGGCGCGGCGCAGCGCGTCGTTCACGCCGGCGCGCTCGATGACCTCCTGCAGATAGGCGACCGCATCCCGGTTCTCGAGGTCAGCCTTCGCGAACAGGCGCTCGAGCTGCGCACCGCGCACGACGAAGCCGCCCTCTACCGCCTCCACGGTGAAGGCGGAGAGACGGTCCGCGCCGGGCCGCAGGACGGTCGCGGCGCGCGGTTCGGACGAGCTCTCCTCTTCCCCGCCTCGCGACGCCATGACCTCGGCGAGGGCCTCGGTGACGGCGTGCAGACCGGAGCCGTCGCCGGCTGAGACCAGCAGCGCGGCGGCGGGCCAGTGAAGGCTGAGGAGGAAGGAGCGAGCCTCGTCCTTGTCGGCGTCGTCAAGCAGATCGGCCTTGTTCACCAGGGCGACGGAGGGACGCTCCAGCAGCTCCGGACGAAACGCCGCCAGCTCGGTACGCACGGTCTCCAGCGCCGCCGGCCACGCGATCGCCCCGTCCCCGCCATCGATCACGTACACGATCACTGCGGTTCGTTCGATGTGCGCAAGAAAGCGGTGGCCGAGCCCCGCGCCCTCGCTGGCGCCCTCGATGAGGCCGGGGATGTCGGCGATCACCACGGACCGGTCGCCCAGCCACAGCACGCCGAGGTTCGGCTCGAGCGTCGTGAACGGATAGGCGGCGACCTTGGGCTTCGCCCTCGTCAGCGCCGCCAGCAGCGACGACTTGCCGGCGTTGGGCAGGCCCACGAGCCCGACGTCGGCAAGCAGCTTGAGGGAGAGAGTGAGCCAGAGCTCGTCGCCGTCGAGGCCGCGCTCGGCGAACCGGGGCGCCTGTCGCGTCGAGCTCTTGAAGCACGTGTTGCCGCGACCACCCTCGCCGCCGCGAGCCACGAGCAGCCGCTGGTCCTCACGCACGAGATCGCCGACCACGACTCCGTCGGTGTCGCTCACCTCTGTACCGACGGGGACGTGCACGACGAGCTCCGGCCCGTCGGCGCCCCGCTTGGTGGCCCCGCGCCCGTGGCCGCCGCTGACGGCCCGGAAGTGGTGCTTGTGGCGAAAGTGCGAGAGGTCGTGCAGCTGGCGGGTCGCCACGAGCACGACATCACCGCCGGGCGCGCCGTCACCGCCGTCGGGCCCGCCCTTGGGGATGTACTTCTCGCGGCGGAAGCTCATCGAGCCGTTACCGCCGCGACCTCCGCGCACGCAGATGCTGGCCCTGTCGAGCATGATGAAGGCGGCCGGCTGGCGCCGGCCGCGATCAGGCCTCGGGGACGACCGAGATGAAGCGGCCGGCCGCCTTCTGGGTGAAGACGAGGCGGCCCGTCACCTTGGCGAAGATTGTGTGGTCGACGCCGATGCCGGCGTTCTCGCCGGGGCGAAAACGGGTGCCGCGCTGGCGCACGATGATAGACCCTGCCGGGACGACCTGGCCGGCGAACACCTTGACTCCGAGACGCTTGGACTCGGAGTCGCGCCCGTTGCGGCTGGTGCCCGCGCCTTTCTTATGCGCCATGCTGCTACTCCTTGCTGGACTTGAGGGTGATCGACTCGATGGTCAGCTTGCTGAGCCGACTGCGATGACCCTTCGTCTTCTTGAACGTGCTCTTCGGCTTGTACGTGAAGACCTTGATCTTCTCGCCGAGGAGGTGCTCGCTGACCTTCGCCTTGACCTTGGCGTGCTTGGCGGCGTCGGCGTCGAAAGTGCCGCCGTCATCGCGCACGGCGAGGGTATCGAACGTGAGGCTCTTGCCCTCTTCGGCGTCGACGCGGTCGACGACGATGATGTCGCCGACGCTCACCTTGAACTGCTGTCCACCGACGCGGATGACCGCGTAGGTGTCATCGGATCTCGTCATTTCTACTCCCTCAAGACAACGGCACGAAATCATAGCCAAACGCCCGCGTGAAATCAATTCGCCGCCTGCTTCGCGACGACCGCCCGTGCGCCGGTGCGGGCCGCGTCGGTGATCCGGACCTTGCGGCGCTTGCCGAGATGCTGGCGGCCGCCCTCCACGATGACCATGTAGCCGTCCACGTACCCGACGGCGTCGCGGGGGCTGTAGGTGAGGCTGAACTCGAGCTCGACGGTGACCTCCTGGCCTTCCTTGACGGGGATACGCTGCTCCTCGACGTGAGCGACGCTGCCCTCGGCGATGACCCGGTAGGACTCGACCGGCAGCGCCGAGCCGCCCTCGAGAAAGATGCGGCGGTCGATCTGCTTCTCGAGACGTTTGAGCCGGGCGCCGCTCAGCCGCTCGGCCACGCCCCCACTGACCTCGATCAGCCACGCCTGAGCCTGGGACTTGCGAGCCAGAGTCCGGACCTTGCGCTCGACATTCAGCGCCATCGTGTCCTCGCTGAGGACACGCGCCTTGCCGGCACAGGTCGGGCAGGCGCGCGTGAGAATGCCGCGCGCCCCATCGGTCGTGTTCTGCCGCGTCATCTCGACCAGACCGAGCGGCGAGAGCTCAACGACATAGGTCTTGGTGCGGTCAGTCTCGAGCTCGGCCTCGAGAGTCTCCAGGACCATCTCGCGGTTCTTGGCGTGCGCCATGTCGATGAAGTCGATGATGAGGATCCCGCCGATGTCGCGAAGGCGCAGCTGGCGCACGACCTCCCGGGCGGCCTCGAGGTTGGTCTTGGTGATGGTGTCCTCGAGTCCCTTGCCGCGGGTGAAGCGGCCAGTGTTCACGTCGATGACCGTGAGCGCCTCGGCATGATCGATCACCAGGTTACCGCCGCTCGGCAGCGACACACGGCGCTCGAGCGCTTGCGCGATCTGCTCCTCGATACCATAGGCCTCGAAGAGCGGCTCGCTGCCGGTGTGCAGGTGCACCTTGGGCAGCAGTTCGGGCGCCTCCTTGTCGAGAAAGGCGAGGATCGCCTTGTGACGCTTGGGGTCGTCGACGATCAGGCTCTCGCATGTGTCGTTGAAGAGGTCACGAGTGACCTCGAGCGAGATGTCGACCTCCTTGTGCACGAGCCCCGGCGCCTTGACCGTCTCGGACTTCTTCTTGAGGCGCGACCACAAGCGGGAAAGGTAGCGCAGGTCGCGCTTGAAGTCCTCGAGTCCGTGCCCTTCGGCGATCGTGCGCACGATCAGGCCGGCGTCCTTGGGTTTCAGCTGCTTGGCGATATCGCGAAGCCGCTCTCGCTCCCCCTGCTTGAGGCGGCGAGAGATACCCACGCCGCTGCCGCCGGGCACGTAGACGAGGTAGCGACCGGCCAGCGAGATCTTGGTGCTCAGCCGGGCGCCCTTGTGGCCCATGGGGTCCTTGGTGACCTGCACCATGACCTGCTGGCCGTTCTTGAGCGCGTCGCCGATACGGCGGGCGCGCTTCTCGCCCTCGGGGGTCGTCACTTCATCCACGTACAGAAAGCCGTTCTTCTCGAGGCCGAAGTCGACGAAGGCCGCGTCGATGCCGTTCATCACGTTCTCGACCTTGCCCTGATAGATATCACCCAGGTAGGACTTTCTGTCCGGCCGCTCGATGTAGATCTCGGCCAGCCGGCCGTCCTCGACGAGCGCGACACGGAGCTCCTCGCCGTCGTCCGTGACGACGATGATCTTGCGCTCGGGCTTCTCGGCGACCACGTTCGTGCGCCGCTGCCCGAGCTCGACGGGCTCGAAGGTGTCGAGACCGCTGCCCTCATCCTGGCGGACGATGGCCTTGGGGCGCCGGTGGTCACGCCGGCGGGACTTGACCGCGCCGGCGGCTGCGGGCCTGGCGGCGGCGGGCTTCGCCGCACCTGCGTCTGAGGCAGCCGTCTCTGTTTCGGCGTCGGACTTTGCGTCAGGCGCTGCGGAGGCCGCTTCGTCGGCGCCTCCCTGGCGCTCGCGCGGCCCGCGCCCGCCGCGTCCGCCGCGGCGACGCCGCTTGGGCGCATCGGTGCTCGCCGTCTCCACATCCTCCGCGGCGACCGTGCCGGCGTCGACCGGCGCTGCGGCCGCGATCCCGGGCGGCGGCGCTTCGGCGGCCTCTTCGCCGGCGGCCGGCTCACCAGCTGCCTCTTCCGCCTCTCGCGCCGCCTCTTCGTGCTCGATCTCCGCGGCACGGTTCCGCCGGCGGCCGCCACGCGAGCCGCGGCGGCGGCGCTTCGCCGG